>JAEZNF010000548.1 GCA_023441845.1 Bacillota bacterium
TCCTTATCCTCTCCAGGTCTTACAATTATTGTATTGCTTTCCTCATCTACACTTTCTAAGGTCAGTATTGAAAAGCACCCATCAACTAGCTTCTTGGCAGGTTCAGCCGTTTTTATAAACACTCCGATGCCGGCAACTTCGCATTCAAACTCCTTTGCGAGTTCAATAATTCCTTTTGCCGTTCCTCCGCCTTTCATAAAATCATCGATAAAAAGAAGCCTGGAATTACGCTTTAATGCCTTTAGAGACAAAACCATTGTCTGAATTCTTTTGGATGAACCGGAAACATAATTGATATTAAACGATGTCCCGTCTGTGGCTTCATTATAGTGCCTCACTATCACCAGCGGAACTTTTAAATATTTCGCTGTTACAAATGCCAATGGTATTCCCTTTGTTTCCACAGTAATAACATAATCCACATCTTTTTTATAAAATCGGCTTGTGAAGATACGTCCGATTTTATCAACCTTTTCAGGGTTATATATAACATCAAGCATATACAAAAATCCACCCGATACTATTCTTTCGGGCCGGGACATGTCTATGCACAAATCGTCAATAATTCCCGCGGCTCTTTCACTGCTTATTGCAGGTATATATTTTATTCCTCCGGATGCGCCTGAAATAGTTTCTATAATTCCCAAATCATACTTTTTGAATAATTCCTCTATTGCACCAATATCTTCGCATATTGTAGACTTAGCCGACCCGAGCATCTCGGTAAAACTACCAAGAGTGAATATTTTCCCCGGAGAATCGGTAAGATATTTTATTAATAAACCAATACGTTCATTCCTTTGAAGCTTGTCCATTTTTGCCCCTCATAATATTCTGAAATATATATATACTGTTTACAATTATATAATAATATATCGAATATTTTAAATACTTTTTCGATAAATATTCGAATTCATTACTGATATGTTTCGAAATTAATAAAATAAAGGTAGAAAACATATAATAAACATGGAATATTTGAGATTTTATACCTTTACTTTTTCGGTAAATGGTGTATCATTTTATATGCAAATATTGACTGTCAGCATACAAACTAAAGGAGTGTTGAAATTGACTGAACAGAACTTACTTGATTCTCCGGAAATCAGGCACATCCACTTTATAGGAATAGGTGGGATAAGTATGAGCGGCCTGGCTGAAATATTACTTAGCCAGGGTTATATAATTTCGGGGTCCGATTTGAAATCATCCAACATTACTGAAAGATTGAGTAAACTTGGAGCAAACATATATATAGGTCAAAGCGGAGAGAATATTAAAAGCCCTGACCTGGTTGTCTACACGGCAGCCGTAAAAGCCGACAATCCTGAACTGGTAATGGCAAAGGATCTTAAAATTATCAGCATAGAGCGTTCTACACTGCTTGGGCTGATGATGAAGAGATACAAGTTTAACATAAACATTTCCGGTACGCATGGTAAAACTACCACTACTTCAATGGTGACAATGATCATGCTCGAATCGGAATCGGACCCAACCGTACATATTGGTGGAGAGCTTGCAGCAATTGGCGGCAATACGAGAATCGGCAGCAGTAAATACTTCATCGCCGAAGCCTGCGAGTACGTGGAAAGTTTCCTTCAATTTCACCCTTATCTGGCAATTATACTGAATATTGAAGCTGACCATCTCGATTATTTTAAAGATATAGACCACATAAAGGAATCTTTTTTAAAGTACACATCTTTAATCCCGGATGACGGATATGTCATAGCATGCATTGATGATGAAAATACAGCCTCCATATTGGATAAAATACGATGCAACAAGATTACATACGGCATAAAGTCGGAAAACGCAAATTGGAAGGCTAAGGACATCTCTTTTGACGAAAGGGGTTATGCCTCATTCACCCTTTTAAAAGACGATATGGAAATAACCAGAATAGAATTGAATGTTACCGGTATTCACAACGTTTATAATGCCGTTGCCGCTGCTGCTGCATGCTATACTTTAGGATGTAGTCCGGAGTTCATTAAATCCGGGCTTGCAAAGTTTATCGGAACACGCAGGCGTTTTGAAGTCAAAGGCGTGAAAAAAGATATCTGTGTAGTAGATGACTATGCTCATCATCCTTCTGAAATTACTGCAACGTTGAAGGCTGCCAAAAACATTTCTCATAATAAAATATGGTGTGTATTCCAGCCTCACACTTACACCAGAACCAAAGCACTTTTAAATGATTTCGCTCATGCATTCCAGGATGCAGATACTGTGATTGTGTCGGATATTTATGCAGCAAGGGAAACAGACAAAGGGGAAATTCATTCAAAAACCCTTACCGACAGAATAAATGAAACCAGTTCCAATGCTGTATATATGTCAGGGTTTGAACAAATAGCGGATTTCATAAAAGACAATGCTTCGGCCGGAGATTTGATTTTAACAATGGGAGCCGGCGACATATACAGAGTGGGAGAAATAATACTAGATAAAATGTAAGGGGCCGTTAAGCCCCTTATCTTGATGTTTGGACAATTACGGTACATATGCCATTATCCCTAACTGTCTGGTGTTCTGCCTCTATCTTTATTTCTTTCTATTCGGATCTACAAGTGCAAATTTTATTATACCTTCAACTGCTGTGTCACCTTCTACCGAAGCCACTACCTTTGCTTTTCCCATACCCATCTTCATTACCAGTATCTCGGTCTCAAGCCTTAAAACATCTCCCGGTACTACAGGCCTTCTGAATTTAATGTCTTCAAACCCTGTAAACATTCCTAGCTTGCCCTTGTTTTCTTCCATCATAAGTCCTGCAACACACACTGTC
>JAEZNF010000585.1 GCA_023441845.1 Bacillota bacterium
CCATGGATCCAGTAAAAAATATTGAGCATTGTTCCATTGTTACAGCAATGAGTAGAAATGGTACAAATTTTGGTATAAAGGTAAGTGCTTTAGGTGATACCTGGTTTGAAGCACCGGTATTAATGCCGAAGGGTTTATATTTCGCAGGCTATAGTGAAAAGGATGCAAACCCCGATATGGGAGATAGCGCAATATGCGAAACCTTTGGAATTGGAGGTATTGCAATGGGGTCATCACCGGCAGTCGTACGGTTCGTGGGTGCGAAATCCGTACAGGAGGCCTTAGATTACTCGAGGGAAATGGAAGAGATAACGATAGGAAAGAGTCCGAATTATATTATCCCTAATTTGGAATTCCAGGGTACGGCGACCGGAATAGATATAAGAAAAGTCGTTGAAACTGGCATAACACCTGTTATCAATACCGGAATGGCTCATAAGCTTCCCGGCGTCGGACAGATAGGTGCGGGTATCGTAAGAGCACCAATCGATTGCTTTCTGAAAGCAATTTATGCTTTCGCAGAACATGAGCAGATATGAAGAAAATAATTCAGGAGCCAAATAATGGGTATACCAGTAAATATTATAACATGGGTTATCGCTTTGTCCCCTATATTCATCCTATTATTATTGATGATAAAATTTCAGCTGGGATCGATTGTTGCAGCACCGATTGCTTTAATTGACAGTATATTCTTTGCATTTATCGTATTCAAGGCGGACGCTGGGTTCCTTATCATGCAGTGCACAAAGGGCATCTGGAATTCGTTATCCGTCATCATTGTGATTGTACCGGCAGTATTAATTTATGAAATCAGCAAGGAAGCCGGAACAGAACAATGTATCCTATCGGAAATCAAAAAGCTATGTCCGAATAAATTACTGCAAATACTTGCAATCGGTGCAGTTTTTCCAAGCTTTTTACAGGGGATAACCGGTTTTGGAGTCCCAGTGGCTGTTGGAGCACCATTACTCATCGGTATTGGAATAGCCCCCATATGGGCAGTAATTATACCGCTGTTAGGACAAGCCTGGGGCGGAACCTTTGGTACGCTGGCAGTTGCCTGGGATGCATTAATCTCGCAGACACAAATCGGTTCAAATCATGCAATGGTTTTAAAAACAGCATTTTATGCGGGAATATTTATATGGCTGTGGAATTTTATCTGTTATTTGTCAATTTGCTGGTTTTATGGAAAAGGAAGAGGATTAAAAAAAGGTTTACCGGCAGTTATTGTACTATCTGTAATACAGGGCGGAGGTCAGCTACTTATTGGTCAGCAAAATCAAACTATGGCTTGTTTTTTACCCTCCTGCGTGAGTATGATCGCCTTGCTTTTGCTTGGCAAAACGAGATGGTACAATACGCAGTGGGAAATCGCTGATAGTCAGGTGCTTCTTTCCTCTGGCAAGACAAATGAAAAAGCTATAGTTAAAGCAAAAATGTCAATTCATCAAGCTTTTCTGCCATACTATTTTTTAACCATACTTACCGTAGTTGTTCTTTTGATCAGACCGCTAAAGGAGATTTTAAGTAGCTTTAAAATTGGATTCTCTTTTCCGGAAATGGTCACAGGTTATGATTTTATTGATAAAGCGACAGATAAATATGCACCGCTTGCACCCTTAACGCATGCGGGAATGTTTCTCTTACTTTCAGCTTTCCTGGGATTTTTCTATTATAAAAGGAAGGGATTTATACGAAAAGAAAATCAGACTGATATATTAAAAAGAACGTTTAAGCGGACGTTACCCTCTGGTTTGGTGATTATGGAATTTATCGTTATGTCACGGGTAATGAGCGGAACCGGAATGACAATGGTATTAGCATACGGAATATCCTCCGTATTGGAACGGTTTTATATTATTCTTGCACCCTTTGTCGGAATGCTAGGGTCGTTTATGACAAGCAGTACAATGTCTTCTAATATATTATTTGGAGAGTTTCAATTGATAACAGCAAATTTATTAAAATTAGACCCGGGCCCAATTCTTGCAGCGCAAACAGCAGGAGGTTCTATTGGGAATATGATATCACCGGGAAGTATCGTATTAGGAGCTACCACAGCTGGAATTATTGGAAGTGAAGGCAAAATTCTAAAGAAAATCATTCCGTTGGCACTATTTTGTGTTATGTCGATGGGAATAATTTTAATATTACTATTCATTTAAAAGGAGAGAGGTATATGAAAATGAAAAAAGTTTTTAGTATGATTATTGCAGGTATACTGTCATTTAGTTTACTAACCGGATGTGCTCAAAAATCATCTGAAAAGGAAACGGGTGATCAAACAACCAACCAAACAAGCAATGAAACAAAGGATCAGGCAAGTGATCAGGGGAGCAAAACTGAAAGCAGTGATAAGTATAATGTAGCTGTGGTTATTAACAACAATTTAGGAGATAAGACAATATCCGATCTGGCTTGGGCAGGAGCAGAAAAAGCAGCAAAGGATTTAAATATGGAAGTCAAGGTAATTGAGCTTCTGGGTGATGCTACAAAGCAGGTACCTACACTCACGGAGCTTGCTGAATCCGAAGAGTATGATGTAATAGTAGCAGGCTTATTTAACTTAAGAGAAGCGGTTGAGCAGGTTGCCAGGGAATATCCGGATCAGAAATTCATTTCCTATGATACAGAGTTGACTTTTGCAGATGGTGGATTAGATAACTGCTATTCAGTAATGGCAAGACAAAATGAAGCTGCATTTTTAGGCGGTGCTGTAGCGGCAAACTTCACGAAAAGCAGCTACGAAGGTACGAACGGTGAA
>JAEZNF010000657.1 GCA_023441845.1 Bacillota bacterium
CCTATATACTGCTGCAAGTTCTGTCAAAGATACCTTTTCCGGCTCCTTGTTAAATTCTTCGGTATGCTTTCCGGGAAACTCACCTTCATTTCCTGTTTCAAGCCCCATAATAAGTTCATATTGGGACTTTTCCTTTTTATCAGGTGTATTGGCCGTGAAGGTTTCTTCTCCGGTCTTTATATCGCCGTTTCCGGCATTATCTTTTATTATCCCGCTCTTTAACTCAGGCTTTTCCAAAAATTTTTCACTGTTAATTGTACTTATACAATTCTTAAGGTTCTCCGAATCAGAGTCCTTTTTTGAAACTTCTTTGGCATGATGTGCCTCAAAGTTAATGTCTTGCTGCGTATAACCTGCTTTAGGACGTTCACTGCCCTTAATTTTAAATATATTCTCGGTCTTTTCTTGAAGCGTAATATCACGCACAAGCGAAGTATTTAAGAGTGCATTGTTTACTGCATGGTAAATACTCCGAAAAATCTCCTGCTCTTCGGAAAACCTTACCTCCATCTTTGTAGGATGTACATTAACGTCAACCAGCATAGGATTAAGTCTGATATCAAGAACCATAAACGGGTGCTTGTTTTTCATCAACATGGTCTTGTAAGCTTCATCAATAGCGGCAGATATAATTTTACTCTTTATATATCTTCCGTTAATAAATATTGATTGGTAATCCCTTGTAGCCCTCGAAATATCAGGCCTGCCTGCATAACCTGTTATTCTAAGCCTCCCGTCATCGTAATCAATCGGCAATACATTTTTACTGATATCCTTACCGTATATACTGAAAATAACGCTTAGCAAATCATTATTTCCCGGGGTATGCAAAACTGTAGAATTATTCCCGATAAGTTTTATTGACACCTGCGGGTTTGCCAAAGCCATGCGGTTTAATATTTCAGATATATGCCCGAACTCTGTACTATCCTTTTTAAGGAATTTATACCGTGCAGGAGTATTGTAAAAAAGGTCGCTAACGACAAACGTAGTACCGACAGGGCTTCCCACCTGCTTTACCTCTTTTACGGCACCACCCTTAATGTTTATATATATGCCGTATTCATTTTTACGGACTCTGGTAGTCAGCTCGACGGACGAAACGGCAGCAATGCTCGAAAGCGCTTCTCCTCTGAAGCCTAAAGTAGTAATGGCATCAAGATCGTTCGCATTTCTGATTTTACTGGTTGCATGCCTTTCAAATGCTATTTCGGCATCATCTTCGTCAATTCCGCTTCCGTTATCGGTCACTCTTATATAGGTTATGCCTCCGTTTTTCACCTCAACCGTAACACTGCCGGCTCCGGCGTCTATGGAATTCTCAACAAGCTCCTTTACTACCGATGCCGGCCTTTCAACAACTTCTCCAGCCGCTATTTTATTTGAAGTATTCTCATCAAGAACAACTATCTTCCCCATATCTACCCTTTCCTTACTTTCTGCTGCAGCTTATAAATAAAATTCAATGCAACCAAAGGCGTTAAAGACGTAATGTCAAGATTCCTGATCTCTTCAACCGCTTCATCTGCGCCTTTTGTATTGGTACCGAATGAGAATAAATCCAATTGCCCGTCTATAGGCTTTTTATTCTTTCTTACTTTTATTTCCTTCTTGCTTATATCGGCATCTTCAAGCTCGTTCAATATCTCTTTTGCACGCTCTATTACAGGCTGAGGAACTCCCGCAAGCCTTGCAACCTGAATTCCGTAGCTGCCGTCTGCTCCTCCCCTTATGATCTTCCTGAGGAAAATTATATCTTCTCCCTTTTCCTTAACGGAAATACAGTAATTCTTTATGCCCGTAAGCTTGCCTTCAAGCTCGGTAAGCTCATGGTAATGGGTTGCAAAAAGAGTTCTGCAACCAAGCTTTTCATTATCACTTATATATTCAATGACAGACCATGCTATACTGAGCCCATCGAAGGTGCTTGTTCCTCTTCCTATCTCATCCAGTATCAAAAGGCTTCTTTTTGTTGCACCGGAAAGAATATGTGCTACTTCAGACATCTCAACCATGAAAGTACTCTGTCCGGCTGCAAGATCATCCGATGCGCCTACCCTGGTAAAAATCCTGTCTGCAACACCGATTCTGGCACTCTTTGCAGGAACAAAGCTTCCGATCTGCGCCATAAGCACAATCAAGGCAACCTGACGCATGTACGTAGATTTTCCCGCCATATTAGGGCCTGTGATGACAGCCAGCTTATTCTCTTCAAGATCCAGAAACGTATCATTAGGCACAAATGCCTCCTGGTCAATCATCTTTTCAACAACGGGATGCCTTCCGTCAACAATATCAATTTCATCGCCCTGGGTAATTTCAGGCATGCAGTACGATTCCCTGTCTGCCGTCTCGGCAAGTGAACAGATAACATCTATTTCTGCAATACTTCTGGCTGTATTTTTTATTCTGATTACCTGAGAGGCTACTTTTTCCTTTATTTCAAGGAACAACTTGTACTCCAGGCCAACAACCTTCTCTTCGGCCCCAAGTATGGTGTCCTCAATCTCTTTCAAATCCTGAGTTATATATCTTTCACAGTTGGCCAGAGTTTGCTTTCTGATATAGCTTTCAGGTACCAGCGAATAATAAGACTTTGTTACCTCTATATAATACCCGAAGACCTTATTAAAACCAACCTTCAAATTCTTTATGCCCGTTTTTTCCCTCTCTGAGCTTTCAAGAGCGGCAACCCAATTTTTCCCCTCAGTGGTGGCTTTCCTTAGCTTGTCCACCTCACTGTCATAGCCATCTTTAATGATTCCACCCTCTTTTACCGACACAGGCGGTTCATCAATAACAGCTCTTTCAATAAGATGGTATATATCATCAAGAGTATCCAACGAGGTATTATTTCTAACCAGAAGTCCTGAATAAAAATCATTCAATAGATTTTTAATATAAGGTATCTGTCCTATGGAATTTTTAAGGGCAATCAAATCCCTGCAATTGACATTTCCCAGTATTACCTTGCCTATCAGCCTTTCAATGTCATAAACCCTCTTTAAAAGCTCCCTTATCTCAACGCGGTACATAAATTTTTCTTTAATTTCACTTACCGCCTCAAGCCTCTCATTTATATCCGAAATGTTTATAAGAGGCTGCTCTATCCATTTTCTTATAGTTCTGCCACCCATAGATGTCATAGTTCTGTCCAGTACCCATAAAAGTGTACCTTTTTTGGACTTTTCCCTCATTGTCTCGGAAAGTTCGAGATTTCTTCTTGTCGATACATCCAGAACCATAAACTCTTCGATTTTATAGAAATTAATCTTTTGAATATGGCTAAGGCTGACTTTCTGAGTCTGCTCAATATATTCTAAAAGCGCTCCGGAGGCATTTACAGACAAATCGTACCCACTCTCAAAAGCCTCCAGATCTGTAAAATGGCTTTTTAATTTATTAACTGCGGTCTCATCGCCAAAGTACTTATCTTCAAAGCTCGAAATATAAACGTTAAACCTTTTTTTAATAGCTGTAATAAGCTTTTCATCATTTAAAAGTTCGTCGTTTGCTATAATTTCGGACGGCGAGTATTTTGCTATCTCGTCCATTACCTTACTTGCTGTGTTTCCCCAGCTTATCCCCGCAGCAGAAAATTCCCCTGTGGAAATATCAACTGCGGCCAGGCCAAAATAGTACTTGTTCTTATATATGGACAAAAGGTAATTATTTTTCCTCTCATCAAGCATGGAAGAGTCTGTCCGGGTACCCGGAGTAACAATCTTTATTACCTCTCTTTTTACTATTCCCTTTGCAAGCGCGGGGTCCTCCACTTGCTCACAGATAGCAACCTTATATCCTTTATTTATAAGCTTTGCTACATATGAATCTGCCGAGTGGAATGGGATCCCGCACATTGGAGCACGTTCAGAAAGGCCGCAATCCCTTCCGGTAAGAGTTATCTCCAACTCCCTCGAAGCAATCTCGGCATCCTTGAAAAACATCTCATAAAAATCACCCAGCCTGAAAAAAAGTATACAATCTTTGTGCAGTTCCTTTATGTCCAGGTACTGCTGCATCATAGGTGTTATTGTAGCCATTATTAAAATCTACCTCACTCAATATACTTATACTATAACTGCTAATGGCCGCAGCCACAGCCGCATGAGCCGCAATCACTGTCTGAACAGGGCTCTTCTCCTGTCATGGAATATACTATAACATCATTTATCTGTTTCATAAGATTATCGAACTTGGACTTATCCTCAAGATAGCTTTTAGTTATATCGTAATTCTGCATTTCATTCTGTTTTGAAACAAACTTCTGCTTTATGCCCTCAAGCACTTCCCTGTCTTTTCCTTCACTCATTGCCTTGGACATTTCATCCTGCAGAAGGTATAAATCGTTTAATATGGCTCTGGCTTTTTCGTCCTGCATCATTTTAGCTTCCGAGTTCTTAAGTTCAGCCATCTCACTCGATTCTTTAATCATATTTCCCAGTTCTTTAGCCTTTTCAATGATATCCATAATTTTCTCCTTTTTAATCGTTAATTTTTAATTAATTCATACCATACATAAATTATTCACAAAATGTTTGCTTTTTAAGTGTAATTATAAATTATTTGCCGATTAATTTTATATGCAAATAAAAAACCATTGTAATTTTATCACAAATACGATCAAAATAATCAACAATTATTAAATTTCGATACTGACTGTACTGTTTTCTTGATCCCAGCCGACTTGTGCGCCAAAACACTCAGAAATTAACCTGATGGGCACTATCATTCTGCCGTTTATGATTTGAGCAGGTATCTTAAGGTCGGTTTTAATTCCGTTTATATAAGCTGCATTGTAACCACGCTTCAGCATTATAGATATTCCTTCCTTATTCCCTGTCAACGTTTCCGTTTTTTCGTCCCATTCAAGCGCCAATCCCAGTTCTTCAAATATTCTTCTGGCAGGAACCAGAGTATACCCTTCAATATTAACAGGACTTACGTCAAAATCCAATTGCTTTCCGTTTAAAATCACCCTTATTTCCTTATTAATCGAATTTAAAGCATTTCTTATAAACGAATCGGTTCCCTGAATTATTACCGGATTCTTGGCAGCATCAATCCAATTTAGAATTTTTATCAAATCTTGCTCTGCAATTTCAGTACAGCCTAGAGAACCCTTTTTTTGGCCACTGTATTTGTGCAGAAATATCGCACTTCCCTTTTTCTTTATAACCGGATTCATGTTATAGTCAATAACAAGCGCATACTTATAGCAGGAAAGTGTTAATCTTTCGAATGAATTCCACCTTGTATACGGGTCTCCGTCATAATATACCATCCTGTTATAGTCAAGAGAAGCAGAATCATCCACCCAATAATGATCTTTTGTTGTCCTGGTGTAGGGAAGTTTTAAACCTGTTGGTTTAGCAGCCGTCCCAAAAGCTTGTGTAATTTTGAAAATCCCGGCCGGAGACTTTCTATCACCTTCAACCTTATTTGGGGACATGCCATTCATTCCAACCATTGCATCTAATTGAGGAAAGACACTTTTCCACTTCCCATTAACCTCTTGGTATGTATCAATTCTGGCTTTATAATCATTTTCATTTTTAACGGACACAATAATTACCTGTTTTGATGCATACTTTTTTTGCAAACCCAAAAGATTAAGATTACTATTTGCAATCGCAACGCCGTTTATTGGCGAATCCTGAAAAATGACAGAAGATATCACAAAATACACGCAAAAAACTTTAACTAATTTCTTAAACATCCAAAAACTCCTTTTTTAGAATGTCCGCTACTAAAGGCCCGGGGCTTTTAGTAAGGCAGCCTGCCTTTGCCGCATTTCGCTTCGGGAAATGGCCACTAATACAAATAAAGGGTATTTACATACCCTTTATTTGTTATTCTACATTTGAAATATACTCATTTAATTGACTGTACTTGCTTCTTGGATTACTCATTGTATATTCGCCTAATAAACTTTGATCCTCAACTATCGATTGCACATTATATGGTTCCTTCAATACTACAAATTTTAACACACTGGGCGAAATTGCCCTTTCCGGACACCTATAAATACATCTCATACACCATATACACTTCCCGCCGAATTTGACCTTCAGCCCATCCTTTTTGATATTGCCCACGGGACAATTTTTTACACACCTGTTACACTGTGTACATTTCTTCGATACTTTAAGATCCTTTCCAAACATTATTGCTCCAACACCCATAAGTTTGCTTAATATAAATGAAGCCATCCTGATAAAAGTACTGTTATCCTGCCTCTTCATTTTGCTTGTCAGGATTTCTTCAGTCATCCTTTTTGCTCTTTCAGCTGAAGCATAATAGAGCTGTTTTACAAGGTCATCAGGATATCTTGTAAAAAAATTACTGGACAGTATGTACAAACTCTCGTGGAACACATCATATCCCCGCTTTTTGAGCTTTGCCTTAATCATAGTGGTTGAACCGCCGCCAAGCGAATCGCTTCCCGCCACTCTGAATATAAAAGTGTATTTCTCCTGCACTCTTGTCATTGTTTTAATAAAATCATATACAATTTTGGGAGCATTATATGCATGTATGGGATAACCGAATCCGATAAGGTCATATTGATTAACATCATAGTAGTAATTGTCTTTAACAATATCTTCAATCCTTATATAATCAACCTTTGCTCCATTATTTACCAG
>JAEZNF010000066.1 GCA_023441845.1 Bacillota bacterium
TCGGCACTGCTTACAACAACCATGCCGGAACAGAAAAAGGTAATAGATGCTTTAAAAGAAGCAGGGTTGAGGGATAAGGTTATAGTTATGGTTGGCGGGGCGCCGGTTACTGATTCCTATGCAAAAGAAATCGGAGCCGATGCATATACACCGGATGCTGCAACCGCGGCAGAGAAAGCAAAGAGCTTTATTTTAGATAGAAGATGATTCTGAGAGGATATTTATATGATAGAGATTGGTTATTTGGGTCCTAAGGGCACTTTTTCACAGGAAGCTGTAAAAAAATATATTAAAGGCAGAAATGACTGTGTTGAGGTTGATTTTAATACTTTATCGGATCTGATTCTTGCCGTACAAAACGGTTCAATCAAGGAAGCTGTCGCTCCAATAGAAAACTCTTTGGAGGGGGCTGTAAACGTTACGCTCGATATGCTTGCTGCCGATGTTGACCTTACCATAAAAGGAGAGGTTGTTATTGCAGTGAGACAGAATCTCCTGGTGAAAAAAGGCACGGAATTAAAGAATATAAAGCATATATTGTCTCATCCGCAGCCTATCGGTCAATGTAGAAAGTATCTGGCAGCAAAATTTCCCGAGGCGCAGATAAAATATGTCTACAGTACATCAAATGCTGCCGAGGAGGTGGCCGGCGGTGCAGGTGATATGGCAGCAATCGGTTCAACAATTGCTGCAGAGGTCTATGGACTTGAAATAGCAGATGAGGGAATACACGACGGGGATAACAATTTTACAAGGTTTGTCGTCTTATCGAAGGAAAATTGCGTAAGGACCGGACATGACAAAACTTCCATTGTGTTTTCAACCGAAGATAAACCCGGAAGCCTATACAGAATACTTGATATTTTTAATCTTTGGGACATAAATATGACAAAGATTGAGTCAAGGCCGGCAAAAAATGAACTGGGAAGGTACATATTTTTTGTCGATATTATTGGTCACCTTGAAGATGAAGATGTGAAAAACGCACTTACCATGATAAAGAGAAAAACATCATTTTATAAGTTTTTAGGATCATATCCGGTGTATAAAGGTTAAATAAATATATATTGGGCTTATAGTTACACTTAAGATGCTTGTCCATGCATTATGGGAAATAAAATCAGGTATTATTCCTTACGGAAAAGTTCATAATTTTAACCGGAGCTTTTTTAAAAGTCTTACGGTATAAGCATTGCGGGACATTTTTTAAGAAGCACAATTCCTTATTAATATTGCGCTGAACCTGTGTTGGTTGCAGCATGTCAGTGATATGGTATAATATGTAATAAGATTATGTACTGGAGTGGTTATATGGCTTTTTTTGATAAAGAAATTGATATTACAAGAAACATTAAAATGATTGAATGGCTGAAAAGTGAGCTGTTAACCGATGTTGCCAACCTTTTTAAGGTGCTGGTCAACGGTGTAAAGGAAGAAGTACATGAATCTGTTGGAGAAATTTTGTCCAACATAATTCTGATTAGCTACCTGCTTGGCAAGCGTCTGGGATTAAGCTACAATGCGATTGAAATGAAAATTGAAAACAAAATCAAGCTTGGACTGGTTGAGAATCATGATATTGAGAAATATTATGGAGATTTGTCGGAACTGGTGAAACACTTGAATTGTTCAAGAATTAAGGATAGAGCAAGGAGCTAGCGATGGACAACAATAGGTTTTTTGGGATTTTTATACCGCGTACCAGCTTTTATTTATGGATAATATTTTTCCTGGTCATAATAATTACCGTTCTGAACGTTTGGGTGGGTATTTGCGGACTTTTGCTTTTCACCTTGCTTATAGTTTACTACATGAGGTCAAACTATGTAAGGCAAAAGGAAATAACAAAATATATAGAGAACCTGACTTTAAAGATAGATTCCGCGACAAAAGATACGCTGCTTAATTTTCCCATGCCGCTGGTTGTTGTGGAGCTCGATGGCACAATAATCTGGTATAACCCTCCGTTTAGAGACATATTTGACGGAGAACACCTGTTGGAAAAGACCATTCATTCGTTCATAAATGAATTGGACCCGAAGAACTTCATAGACGGTCAGGCAAATGTATCCAAGGAGATTGTAATCAACGACAGATATTATAATGTATTGTGTAATTTCGTAAAAATTGGGAAGAAGTCTGAAAAAAACAGTTTTATATTGATGCTCTATCTGATTGATATTACGGAATTTACAGAAGTTAAAAAGAAGTACATAGATGAAAGAATAAGCGTAGGGCTTATTGTAATTGATAATTATGATGATCTGATGCAAAGCATAGAGGATGCAAACCGTCCTCAGCTTTGGGCCGAGGTAGACAAGAAAATAACCCAGTGGATGGGTTATACCGGCGGCATAATAAAAAAGTTTGAGCGGGATAAGTATTTGTATGTATTTGAATATAAATACCTGAAGGAATTTGAAGAAAAGAAATTTGAAATACTGGATACTGTAAAAGAAATAAGTTTGGGAAATAAGATACCTGTGACACTTAGTCTCGGGTTTGGAATAAATGGAAAAACAATAGCGGAGAATTTTTACTTTGCAGGGGCTTGTATAGATATTGCCCTTGGAAGGGGCGGAGACCACGTAGTTATAAGAAACGCCGAGAATTTCAGCTTTTTTGGCGGAAAGACAAGGGAGTTGGAAAAAAGAACAAGGGTAAAAGCAAGAGTAATAGCTCATGCTTTGCGTGAATTGATAGACCAGTCTCCCGAAGTCCTGATCATGGGGCATGAGAACTGCGATATAGACTGTTTGGGAGCTGCTTTAGGGCTGTGCAGGATTGTCAGGGACAGGGGCAAGGATGTATACATTGTTTTAAACAACTCAAACCCCACCATTGATAATCTGCTGGCCAAGCTGGAGAAAACCGCCGATTTTAACAGCCTGTTCATAAGACAAAATGAAGCGTTGGACAGAATAAGCAAAAAGACGCTGCTGATAATAGTAGATACCCACAGGCCTTCGTTTACCGAAAGCCCGGAGCTTTTAAAGTACACCAATCAGGTTGTTGTAATAGATCATCACAGGAGGGGTGCCGATTATATCCAGGACGCGGTGCTGACATATCAGGAAACATACGCCTCGTCTACATGTGAGATGGTTACCGAGATATTGCAGTATGTTGAGGATAAGATTAGCTTGAAGCCTATAGAAGCTGAAGCTCTGTATGCGGGAATAGTTGTTGATACCAAAAACTTTACGTTTAAAACCGGTGTGAGGACATTTGAAGCGGCTTCTTTTCTTAGAAAGCATGGCGTTGATACCGTGTTGGTCAAGCAGCTTTTTCAAAACGATATTGAAACCTATATAAATATATCCAATGTTGTAAAAGGTGCAGAGATAATAAATGATAAAATAGCAATATCCATCTGTCCTTCTACTGTTAAAAACGCTCAATTGATAGCTGCCCAGGCTGCAGATCAGCTTTTGAGCCTTATGGGGATTACAGCGGCCTTTGTTTTAAGCAGTGCCAACAGCGGGGTTTCGATCAGCGGCAGATCGCTTGGTGAAATAAATGTCCAGATGATTTTAGAGAAGCTTGGAGGCGGCGGACACCTTACAGTAGCAGGAGCGCAGCTTGAAGGAATCTCGACGGATGAAGCGAAAGAGAAACTAAAATGCGCCATAATCGAATATATTGAGAATGCAAATGTTGCCAATACCTGATTGGATTTGATATAATACTGGTTTGAGACAGGTTAATCAGCTTGGAGGGATATATATGAAAGTAATTTTGAAAACCGATGTTAAGGGATTAGGGAAAAAGGAAAGTGCAGTTGAAGTTAGCGACGGTTATGCCAGGAATTTTTTGATTCCCAGGGGTATGGCAGTTGAAGCTAGTTTATCCAACATAAACGTTATGAAAACCAGGCAGGATGCAGAGAAACAGAAAAAAGACAGAGAAATTGAAAAAGCTAAAGCTCTGGCAGAAAAATTAAAGGAAATAACTGTTGAATTTAAGGCAAAAGCCGGTGAGAACGGGAAGTTGTTTGGCTCTATAACCAATAAGG
>JAEZNF010000159.1 GCA_023441845.1 Bacillota bacterium
TTCTTTTTTCTTTTATTTATACCATCACTTTTTTCATTGTTGCAAATGTATTTTATGTCAACCATTCGATGCTATTTAACTCCTGATTATTCCAATTGTAAAGTCAATTACGCCACGCTGCACTAGTTATAGTTATACAAATGTAAATATCAGACCAAACTCATAATAAGATGGGATAATATTATCATATTACAACAAACGCATCAGGCAAAAGCCTTTCACCGCTTATGCTGCAAGGCTTATTCAACAATTCACCCTGATAATACATTACTGTGGAAGAACCTCCGTCAAGATTAGCCGCATTATATGCACCATGTTCAAGCATTATGTCCTGTACATTCTTTAAAGTAGCTCCTATACTGCCAACCTGCCTACCGTCAATAACCAGCATCAATACTTTTCCGTCAATTGTCTGGCCTATTGCCGTTCTTGGCTGAATCCCCCAGCCTCCGTTTCCTTTTTTAATCTGAGGCTCTCCATTGACTATCAGGTAGGGTGTAAATGATACCGCATCCCTTAAATTCAGGCTGCTGATTTCATTTTTCTTATATCTTCCCAGCACCAGAACATTGTCTTTATTAAAACCTATGATCGATTGTCTGGCACTTTTATCATTAAATATTTCTTTACCGTCCTTTATAACAATACCGACCGGAATACCTCCGTTCCCCTTGCCTTCCGGGTCACCAAAACCGCTTGCATTAATACCGCCAATTGCATTTTCAGAAGATATTAAGCTTTCAAGTTTTTCACCGCATTTACGAATTTTCTTTGAAACAGCAAGCTTAACTCTTGACGGATCGCGTACTATCATTAGCTTTCCCTTGTATGTAGCCTCGGATATTTCTTTAATTTCAATGTCCTTATTATCTTCCTCTTCTTTATCCTCAGGCACCTCCGGCTTGATTACGGCGGCATCTGTTTTTTCTACCTGCTGCTCTTCAAATTTTACTCTTTTGGCCATAATCCTTTCTATTTCCTTTTGATTGATAAAAGTGGTGGCAAGGTACTGGTGCGTCATTGTTGTCATGGCAGTCTCAACATATAATTCCCTGAGTTCGCTGAATACCCCTAAATTACTGTAGAATACAAGTGAAACAAAAATTACGGACAAAAGGATTAAAGAACCGACAGTTATAAGAAATACCTTTAATATTTTTCTAAGCAATTGTGGCCCCCCTTAATACAACAGCAAACAAACAGAATTCTAATAACAATTTAATCTGATTTATTAATTAACGGTTACATAAAATGTAAAACTCTCCTGTCTAAGTAAATATTATTTTACCAATATACAAGATACACGTCAATTAAGAAGTGCACTATAATTTACATATAATAACAGGCGAAACTATATTATGCCTTTTCTTGCAGGAACATACCGAAGTTTCTATCGGTCCTGAGTATGTGCTGATCAATCCATTTAGATGTAAAATCAAGTATTTGCCTGACAGACTCGGTCTGATTTTCATCAATTTCGGCAAAATCAATGCTGTCAATCTTTTTAATGAAGCTTTTATGCTCCAACTTCTGAATTTTAATACTGCTTGAATCATAATTACTCTTTTCCATAAGTTCTTCTTCATATGTGAAATGGTATACCGTATATTCTTTAAGTTCGCTAAATATAATTACTATTTCATCATAATGATCGAAATTATCGTTCAAATCCAGTATTTCTTCCATCTTATCGATTAACTCAATAAGTTTCATATGCTGCCTGTCAATATTAGAGTCATAACAGCTGTATTCATCTTTCCATTTCATAAATATCACTCTCCAGAAAGTTTATTTTTTATATCGGCAAAAGCCTTTATAAAAATTAATGTATTCGGTCTTATGGAGTTTGTTCTTTACTATTCATTAAGAGCTAACAGCAATTCCTTCATAATATTCCTGTATTTATTATCAGGCAGCTTATTAAGTGACTTCATGGCCTTCTCTACGTATTTTTTCATAAGTCCCTTTGCATGCTCTATCCCGTCGCTTTGCCTTATTACTTCCAATACTTGTTTTAAATCTTCCGGACTGAATTTATTTGCATTTTCGATGAACTTACCTACCTCATCCCTCACTTTTCTGCTGCTGTTCACAGCATATATAACCGGAAGAGTTATAACCCCTTCAAAAATATCCTTTCCAACCGGTTTGCCGGAACTATTCTCATCGGATAAGAAATCATTCAGGTCGTCCTTCATCTGGAATGCCATGCCGTAGTAATAGCCAAACTTTGTGAGTTCTCTGGAAACTTTCATCGGGCATTCGGAAATATGCGCTCCCAACCCGCATGACGCCGCAAAAAGCCCGGCAGTTTTTCTTCCTGTTCTCTTCAGGTATGATAAAACAGTTGTATTTATATCGTTCTTTTGCTGATATTGGTCGACCTCTCCCTCACATATTGTCTTTACACCTCTTGCTACCTGTCCGAGCCTGTCAAGCGCTACTCCTTTTGAAATCACAAGAACAGCTTTTGATAACAGGAAATCCCCCGTATAGACTGCCATATCAAATCCGTATTTCCCTGATACCGTAGCTTTACCCCGCCTTGTTTTTGCCCTGTCAATAATATCGTCATGTACCAGAGTGGCTGTATGAAGTATCTCTAAAGCAGCGGCCATCCTCATAACCTTTTTCCTGTCATACTTCCCGAATTTTGACGATATTACGACAAACGCCGGCCTGAGACGCTTTCCTCCTGCTGATATAAGTTCGGATACAATTCCGTCAAGCAGCTTGTTTCTAGCTTTTGTATTCTTTTTTATATAGTTCTCAATCTCAATCAATTCCTCTTTAATCTCAGGATACTTCGACCACAAAATAACATTTCACCCTTCCCGAATATTAAATTCACTTAAACCCGCTTATTTTGACGTTTTTTTCAACGCCGGGATTAACATACTTCCTGCTATGCCTATGACAGTTCCATAACCACTCCCGAAATCAGGATCACAGTCAAATAGCCGAATACTGCAGCATCTTTCATAATAATGCTTGCAGCCGCCAATTGTCCGATATTATGCGCTACAGAACCTGCCGCTTTCAGCTCGTGGATTTTGAATCCCTACTTTCCACGGTGTTCCGTCAAGTTTGGTCCCTAAAACCACAACATTGTCTCCTAAATTTATATACGCAGATTTTACACCATTGTCTTTATAAATTTTTACTCCATTCCAGCATCTCGGCAAGCAGAATAATCAGTAAGGACATGCAGATTACTGACTTTACATGACGTATCGACATCAAATCCCCGCCTTGTTATTCGATTATTTTGTAATAATTATAGGTCAATTTATTATATAATATTATTCTTAATTATACAAAAAATAAATAATAAAATAATGTCTGGTAGAAAATGCCACAATACGGAAGTCAATTCGTACTATGGCATTTAATAACGCTTGCTAATCCACTATATAGTTTTAATCGTGTACACAATTTACATAAGTGCTGCATTCTAAATCCCGGTTTTTGCTCCCATGCAGGAACCTCTCAACACCGATTAAATGACAAGCTGTTAACTATAATAATGGATTTTTATAATAATAAATACGGCTTCCGTAAATATCAAATATAATCTTATTCCCTCTTGAAAACAGCATGATTTTACAAAGTACCGGGGTAGCTTCCCGATGTAGCATTAAAGTGCCTTGATATAATTATAATGTCGCCCATATTGACAGCATTGTCTTTGTTCATATCCACATCTGCATTATACCTGCTATCGCCGGAAGAGCTGTTAAACGAACGCGCCGCCTCCATTATATCGGTCATATTTATGGCATTATCCTGAACGCCTTTTATTGCTATATCACCGGCCCATAAAGCTATCGGAGACGATTGGGTTGATATTTGTAGATTTGAAGATACATTAACATTGCTGATTTCTCTTGTCAGGAAGCTCTTTTTGCTTATTTTTAATGTATAACCTGTACTGCCCGGTACGTTATTTATT
Source organism: Bacillota bacterium (assembly GCA_023441845.1). Taxonomy (GTDB): domain Bacteria; phylum Bacillota; class Clostridia; order Acetivibrionales; family DSM-2933; genus JAEZNF01. Next base: position 3,953 of record JAEZNF010000159.1, read on the forward strand.
TCAAAATACCCTTTTTCATCTGTCTGAGCCCATAAGTTCCTGCCATTAAGTTCAACCTTAATCCCTGCATTTACAGCAGAGGTCCGTCCGGCAGCAATAAAATCGGCTGAAACATATCCTGTTATTTTATAACCGGTCGAGGTTGTAGGCGTTGGAGTGGTTGGCCTTGTAGGCGTTGGAGCGGTTGGCTTAGTGGGTGACGGTGAAGAAGTAACAATTTCGCCGAAATGTTTGACAACACCGGCAAGAGCACCGACAAAGCCCGCGTTATAATCAATTGCCACCTCAGTATACTGGTATTCATTCACGTCTTCCTTAAAAGTGTCTGTTTTGTCCGGGCCCCCTATTAACGCACCCAGAATAACATATTTGGCAGGGGTCTTGTCCGCATTGTCCGCATATCCCTGCCCACCTTGTGCTGCCCTGTGATGAACATATTTGGACCATCTTGTGCCGAATCCTATTTCATACGACATATTTGCAGGATTTTTGCCCAATATATAGTCAATCTGAGACTTTGCAAAATCAAGGTATCTTTTATCGGGGTTCTGCTTGTAGTATATCTGGGCAATCATGCATTCTGCAGCTGCATACCTTAAAACTCCCCAATAATCCAGGACATACAATCCTCCGGGTGTTTTAAATACATTATTAAACCAGTGATCCAGGTTGAACTCGACTGAACGCTTAAATTGGGCATCTCCTGTAAGTTCTGCCAATTTCACATGTGCAGCGAGGTACATATTATCCCAACACATTGTCCACTTGTTTTTTAAAGGGTCTTCCTGCCGGCTGTTCATTTCCAGCGCAAAGCTTTTTGCGTCTGTCAGGTACTTTTCATCTTTGGTAGCTTCATACAGCCATGCTCCTCCCCATGCCATGTCATCAGCCGGACTGGTAGACTGGTAAAAGTGCTGAAATGTGCCGATACTGGGTTTCGCCCTTCCAATGGCATATATCTCTTTTGCTGCCTTAAGGCATTCTGCAGCGTATCCATCATCAATATCCTTATAGTTTAAATACATCAATGCAAGAGCCGCTGAAGTTTCTCCACAAATGTCCGATGCCGGATTGTCGGCATTTGCTACATACAGAGTCGGCCTGTCGCCGGTTTGAAGCTCAGGTGCGCCCCAGTAATTATGGTCCTCAGTCCCCTCACCAACTTGATAATAAAAAGTATCGGGATTTGGGTGGCTCTTAAGAAAATAATCTGTAACATATTTTAACTGTCCAAGCATCTTTTCCGTATTATTACTCGCATCAAATGCATCCTTAAACTCATATAGGGACCATCCCAATACCGATGCTGCATAGGCCTGAGGCAGACCGAACTTTACATGGTCTCCGGCATCATGGTATCCGCCTGTCAAATCAATCCCGACATCTTTTCCGTCTGTAGTATGGCACGGGCCGCGCCTCCAATCAAAAGCGTTATCTACAGTTACATCCTTACCGCATTTGTTGGCATCAAAGAAAATTATCGAGTCTTTTAATGCGGTAGAATAATCAAAATCTCCCGCTGCCGAAACACTTAATCCGGAAAACACGGAAGTACTTAAAACGGCAGCCGATAAAAGAGATACACTTATACTTTTAATCTTTTTTCTTAACATAATCTTCCCCCCTATTAAACTTTTGTTTTATCTATATTTACAAATATATTTTATCATATAGCAGTTCTTAAAGCATAAAACAAATCGCATTATTTCCAAACTTTTCAACCCTCACCCTTATTCAGTGAATTGCAGAATTTAAAAGTAGAAAATTGGCTTATGTGTCTTTTCTTCCATGGCATTATTTGATAAAATATTTACATGGCAGTGCTCTCCGGTGGTAT
>JAEZNF010000202.1 GCA_023441845.1 Bacillota bacterium
CAGCCAGTATAGGATATTTAAATGACTTTATGGCTAAAGTCCAAAAAGCATCCGGAATAAAAGGGTTTAAATACATACATGTTATTGCTCCGTGTCCCACAGGTTGGGGAATTCAGACCGATGAAACCGTAGAAGTTGCTAAAGCCGTTGTAGACAGCGGTCTTTGGTATCTGGCCGAATATGAAAATTATAAATATTACATAAATCATAACCCGGAACAATTCGCAGGTGTTGTAGAATACATTAAGGGTCAGAGCAGGTTTAGGCATCTGACTGACGAAGACATCGCCCGGATTGTGTCGGAACGGGACTTGAAATGGGAATTCATCAGGGACAGCTGGCAGGAAAGAAAAATATAGGGAGGAAAATTGTATGAGTGAGAGAAAATACTGGGACGAGAATATAGAAACAATGCCAAGGGAGGAGCTTGAAGCACTTCAGCTTGAGGAACTAAAGGAAATTGTGAGGTATTCCTATGAGGCATCACCTTATTACAAACGGGCATTTGATGAGGCCGGCGTTAAACCGAAGGATATTCAAACCCTTTCGGATATTGAAAAGTTTCCCTTTGTAGATAAAGCTACTGAACGCGAAACCCAGGGAGTGGGCAGCCTGCTTGGCGAAATGTGCGCGGTTCCGGAAGATGATGTGGTGTTTGTGTCCGCATCAAGCGGTTCAACAGGAGTTCCGACACTTAGTCCGTTTACAAAAAAGGACTTTGATGAGTGGCAGGATGTTGAAAGCCGTCTTTTCTATGGCGCAGGAATGAGAAAGTCCGACCGCTATGTTCATGCGCTGAATTTTACTCTATTTGTAGGCGGACCCGATGTTATCGGTGCACAAAACCTTGGAGCACTCTGCATTTGGTCGGGTACTGTTCCTTCCGAACGGCTGCTGTTTATTTTGAAGGAATTCAAACCTACAGTAATTTGGACTACACCGTCATATGCGTGGTATCTTGGTGAAACTGCGAAAAAAAGCGGCATTGATCCGGCAAAGGATCTTGCAATCAATAGAATAATAGTTGCAGGAGAAGCGGGCGGATCTATTCAGGCTACCCGTGAAGCCATTGAAAAGCTGTGGGATGCAAAGCTGTATGACTTTTTCGGCATTTCGGATATTTTCGGAGCCTGCGCAGGTATGTGCGAAGAACGGGATGGGCTGCATATAGCGGAGGATCATATTTTAGTCGAGGTGATTGACCTTAAAACCGGTGAAATCCTGCCTCCGGGTGAACAAGGAGAATTGATACTGACAACATTAAGAAAACATGCAAGGCCGATGATACGTTTCAGAACAGGCGATATAGGCTACATTAACAAGGATAAGTGCAAATGCGGCAGAACACATACAAGAATTAATATTGTGGGAAGAAAAGACGATATGTTTATTGTCTCAGGTGTAAATGTATTTCCAAGTGATATTGAGTATGTCATTCGCGGACTTACAGGTATTACAGGTGAATATGTTATCCGCGTATTTGAGAAAGATTTTACTGCCAGGTACAATGTCCAAATTGAAAAGTCCTATGATAGCAATGAACCGGATGAGGCACTTGCAGCCCGTGTTTCAGCAGCCATAAAGGCAAGAATCGGTGTCAAGCCATATGAAGTCGAAGTCCTTAAAGACGGAGAACTGCCGAGGGCAACGCACAAGGCAAAACGCCTGATTGACGAAAGAAAGTTAAATTATTCGATTTGATCGGAGGAAAAATCATGCCGCAATTGTCACAAAAAACAGCAGGCTTTACGGATTCGGTAATAAGGCGTATGACGCGAATCTCCAATCAATATGGAGCAGTTAATTTATCCCAGGGTTTTCCGGATTTTGATCCGCCAAAAGAAATACTGAAAAGACTCGAAGAAATAGCAAGTAAGGGACCGCATCAGTATTCCATAACATGGGGAGCGGACAACTTTCGCAATGCGCTTGCAAAAAAGCAGTCTCATTTTATGGGCAGAAGGATTGACCCGGACAGTGAAGTACTTGTAACCTGCGGAAGCACAGAAGCGATGATGGCGGCCATGTTGACTGTTATCAATCCGGGCGACAGGGTAATAGTATTCTCACCGTTTTATGAGAACTACGGGGCTGATACTATTCTTTCCGGAGCAGAACCTATATATGTGCCGCTCTATCCTCCCGAATTCAATTTCCGGCCGGAAGAATTGGAAGCTGCTTTCCGGCAGCATCCAAAGGCATTAATTCTCTGCAATCCGTCCAATCCGTCTGGTAAGGTATTTACAGAGGACGAATTAAAGACCATCGCGGTCCTTGCGGAAAAATATGATACGTTTGTAATCACCGATGAGGTGTATGAACACATAGTTTATGAGCCATATCAGCATGTCTATTTCAGTTCTTTGCCCGGTATGTTTGAGCGCACCATATCATGCAGCTCTCTTTCCAAGACATACTCAATTACCGGATGGCGGCTGGGGTATATTATTGCACCCGCATATATTGTTGACGGAGCAAAAAAAGTCCACGATTTTCTGACTGTGGGTGCTGCCGCTCCACTCCAGGAAGCAGCTGTAGTCGGTCTGGAGTTTGACCGGCCCTACTACAATGATCTAAGAGCAAAATATACCGAAAAAAGAGACTTATTCCTTAAAGGTCTTGATGATATCGGCATTTCACATACCAACCCGCAGGGAGCATACTACATTATGCTTGACATATCGGAATTCAAATATGACAGTGATATTGCATTTTGTGAAAAACTTGCAAAAGATGTGGGAGTTGGTGCGGTTCCGGGTTCCAGCTTCTTTAAAGAAGAGGTCAATCATCTTATAAGGCTTCATTTTGCAAAGAAGAATGATACCTTATATGAGGCGCTTAACAGGCTGGAGCATATGAAAACGAAAATGAAAAAATAGAATTGCTATCTGTTGTTTTAAAGACGCTCAGGTAGTAAATAGTCTAAAGGGGAAGAAAGTAGCCCTTTGGATTTATACAATAAAGATTGAACATTTTGGAATTCTAAAATGGTTGGACGGAGGGATTTGAAATGAGCATTCAAAGAAAGCAAACCACAGATTCAGCAGGTATTAATGCTGCGATAAATACTATGATTTTCGATACAATATGTAAAATCCGTGATGGCTCTATTACAATCATTAAACAGGACAAAATAGTGATTCAGATCAATGTAAGTGAAAAGATAAATTTCAACCAACCGACAGAAAATGAGAGTTTTGCGAAGGAGGCCGTATTATGACTGAACTTGGGGGACTGGATAAATCAAAAGCAGGAATTTCAGATGAGGAAATAAAGAAAATAGTGCAGTACATCGAAAGCGTTCACTATGGCTCTGTAACAATAGTCGTACAGAATAATAAAATTGTACAGGTTGAAAAAAATGAAAAAATAAAGATTAAATAGATTACTGAGAAGGTATAAAATTACATATCAGATAAATGTAATAATTCCGATAGGATTTATAGAGAATTTAAAAACTCTATTGACATACCTGTAAGTATAAATTAAAATTAAAATCATACAAAACTTATATAAATACTAAGAATAATTTTAAATGGCTTTAGGTGCCATTTAAAATTAAACTAATCCTGACAAAAACGATATGTTTAATTGTGATAGGGGGCCGTAAAATGTCAGATAGCAAACAAGAACTGCTGAAAAAGCTTTCGGATGCTGTAGTAAATATGGAGGAAGAGGAAGCAGTCGAACTGTCAAATCAGGCAATTGATGAAAAATATGATGCGTATGAGGCAATAGATAAAGGTTTGGCTGATGGAATGGAGAGGGCCGGAAAGTTGTTTGAGGAAGAGGAGTATTTTATCCCGGAGCTTTTAATGTGTTCCGATGCCATGTATGCAGGCCTGGATGTCTTGAAGCCTCATTTAAAGACCGATGATGAGAGCGAAAAGCATAAAGTGGTAATCGGCGTAATCGAGGGAGACACTCATGACATTGGGAAGAACCTTGTTAAAATAATGCTCGAAACATCAGGTTTTGAGGTTGTAGACCTTGGCAGGGACATACCGCCTTTACAATTTGTCGAAAAGGCAAAGGAGATCAATGCAAAAATAATTGCCCTGTCTACTCTGATGACTACTACTATGGATGGTATGGCTGAAGTAATCAATATATTAAAACAGCAGGAAATAAGAGAAAATTTCAAGGTTATGGTTGGCGGTGGCCCTATTTCACAGGGATTTGCCGATAAAATCGGGGCTGATGGGTATTCTGTCAATGCGGCAGAGGCTGTCAGACTTGCAAGAAATTTGGTTGGGGGTGCGGCTTGATGGCCTTTGATCAAATGAATCCGATAGAAAGACTGACTGCATACGGCAGAGGACAGCAGATTGACAGATTGCCATGTGTTCCTATCGTAGGAAATACAGCAGTAAGAGTAATCGGCGCTAAGGTTTCAGATTTCAGAGGTAATGGAAAACTGATTGCAAAAGCTCATATTGAGGCTTATAAGCTTTTCAGGTACGATATTATAAGGATTTTTACCGACCTTTATACTCAGGCGGAGGCAATGGGGGCAAAAGTATATTATCCTTATGATGAAACTGCATATCTTGAAGCACCGGCATTAGAGAACATCAATGAAATCGGTTCGTTAAGTCCGGCGGACCCATATAAAGACGGTAATTTACCGCATCACCTTGAAGCTATGAAAATAGCTGTTGAAGCAGTCGGTAAGGAAGTAACGGTAACCGGTGCGGTAACGTGTCCTTTTACAAACGCGTCCTTTCTCGTAGGTGCTGAAAAACTGGTAAGGTTAACTCTTAAAGATCCTGGTACAGTACATAAATTATGTGAGATTTCTCTGGAAACCAACTTAAGATATGCCAAAGCAATTATTGATGCCGGTTGTACTCCAAGCCTTACTGATGCAATGTCTTCATGCACTGTAATAAGTCCTAAGCAATTTAAGGAATTCTCGTATCCGTACCTTAAGAGGTTAATTGAGTATATTCATTCAAGAGGGAAAAGCGTGACACTCCATATTTGCGGGAAGACAAACAGGATATGGGAATTGATGGTTCAGGCCGGAGCAGATTGTATCAGTATTGACAATGATGCCGACCTTCTGGAAGCAAAGCTTACGGTAGGAGAAAAAGTCAGGCTGATGGGCAACGTAAGGCCATCGGAGGTTATGCTGGAAGGAACAAAAGCTGATGTTAGAATGGCTACAATTGAATGTATCAAAAAAGCGCACGACAATCCTAAAGGATATATAGTAGCATCGGGCTGCAGCCTTCCTACAGAAACACCTTTTGAAAATATACATGCAATGCTGGACACGGTGAGAGAGATAGGTTATCCGGTTAAGAGCAGTGCCTTTGAAAGCGGGGAGTGGTCATGAGTGTTTTAAGTCCGAAGGAGAGAGTTTTAAGGATCCTTAATAAGAAAAAGGTAGACCGCCCGCCCGTAGTATGCCCTGGCGGAATGATGAACGCAGCAATTGTAGATGTAATGAACAAAACAGGCAACACGCTTCCCGAAGCGCATCACGATGATAGGCTCATGGCTGAACTTTCACACGACGTATATGAATATACCGGTTTTGAAAACTTCGGTATTCCGTTCTGCATGACTGTTGAAGCAGAACTTTTGGGCAGCAGCATTAACTTTGGGACACTTGCATGTGAGCCCAAAATTGAGAAAGAAGTATTCCCGTCTGTGTCACAGGTTGAATACAGGAATATTCATGAAATGCTTAAAAGGGGCAGAGTAGAAACGGTTATACAGGCAGGTTACCGTTTATCGAAAAAATACCCTGACATACCTGCCATAGGTAATCTGACAGGTCCTATAAGTCCGGCGGCATCCATGGTAGACCCTATGCTGTTTCTTAAGGAACTCAGAAAAGACCGGGAAAACGCACATAAGGTAATTGATTATGTTACTGATTTTTTGATTGAATATGCAAAACTGATGATAGATAACGGTATAGACCTGATATCAATAGGAGATCCCACTGCCACAGGCGAAATTTTGGGGCCGAAGATGTTTGAGGAGTATGCTTTAAGGTACATAAACAAGCTGGTAGATGGGATTCATTCATTAAATGCACCTGTAATTGTACATATCTGCGGAAATATGAATACAGTTAAACCTCTTATTCCGCAAATCAAATCCGATGCAATAAGCACGGACGCATTGGTAAACCTGCGCTTATTAAAGGAAGAGTATCCTACCCTTACTACAATGGGGAATTTAAGCACTTTCCTTCTTGAGTTCGGTACACCGGAAAAAGTCTCCGACCAGACGGAACGCCTGCTAAGTGACGGAATTGACATCATATCTCCAGCCTGCGGCTTAAGTACATCATCCTCAATTGACAATATCAAGGCGCTGACCAACACGGTAAAGGAGAGTGGAAAGCTATGGCAGAAGTGATCTTTTACCCGGATAATAAATCCATAACCGTTGAAGAAGGGACTACTATACTTAAGGCAGCCCGCAAGGCGGGGATTACTATCGAATCTCCATGTAACGGTGCAGGCACCTGCGGAAAGTGCAAGGTTAAATTGGATAGAGAATCACTAAAGAATGTTGTTTCCAGGGGTAAACATCATCTTTCCGGTGATGAAGAAGAACAGGGCTATGTATTGTCTTGTGAAACGCAGGTTATTGGTAATATTAAAGTGGAGGTAATACAAAATCAGAAAAACAGCACATTGAAAATACTAAGTAAGGGACAAAGCTTTGATATAAGTCTGGAGCCTTTGATAAAAAAGAAGTACTTTCAGGAGGAGAACCGTACAAAAGTATTTGCAGGGGGTAATGAATTAGGCATAGAAGCGGGAGATACAAGGGAAAAAAGCTACGGAGCAGTTATAGATATAGGAACTACAACACTGGTCGCATCCATTGTAAATTTAAATGACGGGTCTGAAATAGGTACTGCCTCAGCCTTGAACCCACAAGCGGTTTATGCGCAGGATGTGCTTTCGAGAATCAAGTTTTCATCCGACAATAACGGACTTAATATTATGTATTCTGAAGTGATAGGAGAAATTAACAGGATGATCGGTGAAGCAGCCGACAGTTCCGGTATTGACAGTGAAAACATATATGAAGTTGTTTTCAGCGGCAATACATGCATGATTCACTTGGCTTCAAATACAAACCCCGAATCCCTGGGAAAATACCCATATGCGCCGCAGATCAGCGGTGCGGTATATTTAGATGCCCTTGAACACAATATCAATATTTCAAGGTTTGGAATTATATATTTACCGCCTATCATCTCGGCATATGTCGGTGCTGATATTACTTCAGGAGTTCTTGCATCACAGCTCCATGAAAATAAGGGTATAACCTTATTTGTAGATATTGGCACAAATGGGGAAATGGTTATCGGTTTTGACGGTAAACTCTCAGCTGCGTCAACTGCAGCAGGACCTGCCTTTGAAGGGATGAACATAACCCACGGGATGAGAGCGGGAGATGGTGCAATAGAATTTTTTGAGATTGAACAGGAGGGAAATATCAGCACAAAGGTTATTGGCGGGACAAAAGCATCGGGAATATGCGGAAGCGGACTTTTAGATATAGTTGGTGAGCTCGTAGACAAGGGTGTTATAAACAGGAACGGTAAATTTGTTGAGCCTGAGGCAAGCAGGTTACATGAGGTTTTAAAGGAAAGATTGGAAAAACAGGATGGAAAAGCGGTTTTTAAAATTACCGAGGATGTTTTTCTTTCGCAAAAAGATGTCAGGCAGGTTCAGCTTGCAAAAGGTGCTGTAAGGGCTGGAATAGAGTTTTTAATGGAAAACAAGGGGGTAAAAGCCGGTGATGTAGATAAAGTACTTATTGCAGGCTCATTTGGCTACCATCTTAGAGCAAAGAGCCTTATAAATATAGGGCTTTTGCCGGAGGAGTTTGAAGGGAAAATAGAATTTATCGGCAATACATCTAAATCCGGCGGTCAGGCATTCCTATTAAATAAAGCTTACAGGAATCAGATGGAGAAGCTGGTTAAGAATGTAGAGGTATTGGAATTGGCAAATTATAAGGACTTTGACAGGGTATTTGTCAGATGCCTGAATTTTTAAGAGGAGATGAAAAAAATGAACAGTGACAGAAAAAACCTGAGCTGTTCCGATTGTAGTGTACTTAACTGCTACCGGAAAGATAAGAGCTTTCCGGATTTTTGTCTGACTACGAATACGGCAAATAAAGAGATTGAAAAAGTTAATGAGCTATATAGAAGCGACGAACTTGTTTCTAAAATCTCTCATGCAGCAGCGGAAATTGAAGGTACATATTATGGGAAACTGACAAGGGTAGAGGAAATAATAGCTTTTGCGAAAAAAATCAATGTGAAAAAAATAGGTATTGCAACCTGTATAGGCTTAATGAACGAAACGAAAATTTTTGCTAAGATTCTTAAGGCCAAGGGGATTGAAAGCTATTGCGTTATATGCAAGGTTGGGTCAACTGACAAAACCGAGGTAGGCGTTCAAGAAGAACTGAAAATTTTAAAAGGCTGCCATGAGGCACTTTGTAACCCGGTTTTGCAGGCAAAGCTGCTTAATAAGGAAAAAACTGATCTTAATGTCATTGTCGGTCTATGTG
>JAEZNF010000330.1 GCA_023441845.1 Bacillota bacterium
GCTTATACGCAAGAGGTATTATTTTTGTAACCGATATGGAATTATTCTTAATATCGGCAAATTTCACATAACTGCGCTTTTCCTTTGCTATGTATTCACAAAATATAATTTTTTTATCTTCGTCATAGAACTTTACGAAGTTTATCTCATCATCGGCTTGTGACACCCTATATAGCGGTTCTTCTGCCCAGTTTTCACTGTCGGCATTATTTTGTATTCCCGTTATTCTTATACCCGGCAGCTGGTGTTCTCCAAAATGCTGAGTAAAGTAATAAATGAGTTTTCTTCCATCCCGGGAAACATCATAAAGGATTGAAACCGGATTCACAAAGACCGTTTTCCCATTTTCGGCATCAAAGCACTGGTATATGTTTGCTGACGGGTTAATATGCCCTACTGCCATAATTGTATTATTGCCGGACCAGTAAATTTCCATTATCTGACTTACATTTTCGTCCAGTTTGAGTTCTGTAAGCTCGCCGGTTTTTAAGTTATATATTCCGATTTTTCTCGGCTGAACATTTTCTTCGCTTTCAAAACCGTAAGAAAAAGCAAACTTGTCTTTTAAAGGAGACAATCCGATAAATTGCTTTGCTTCATCGCTATTTCCGATTTCCGATATCTCTCCCGTTTGCTCTTTATATATGTAAATATTATCGTTCTTTTGAATAACAGCGCCAAGCTGCACCTTTTCAGTCTTTTCAATTTTAACGGTAGGTGTCGGAATAGCTGTCTTAGTCGGTTTGGCGGTAGCTATAACTATATTGGAAGCTTTAATGTCTGTAATAACTTTTTTTTCGCTTTTTTCATTGAGGAAAATTGCATTGTCCTGCTTTTTGCCTTCACTTAGTATATTTTCACTGCCGCAGGAAGTTAAAACAACGGCAGCTGCAGAAACCAATAATATAGACCTTGTAAACTTATTGAAAAACATATTTGTTTGCTCCTATATGTTGTATTTTCTTTTGTAAGTGGAATTTATTTCCCAAATAAATACTACTACATTTTCCAATATAAAAAGTTAACAAACGGTTAAAATAATATAATTTTTATTGCTTGATCAGCTAATGTTTTACTGTTTGATTACTATCTTTACAGATAACCAAAAGCATATTATAAAAAAATCCCCACATGGGATTTTTTGTAATATATAAATGAGACTTAAGTACCAAAATCTGCACAGAAATTCTTTATATATCTTTCGAATTTATATATTAAAACCGATATAAAACAAGTTGTTAAATAGGATGGAATAGTCTGTAACTTAAAAATGATTTATGTCCATTTCCAGAATGGATATTCGTAAAAAGTCTCGGAGGCTCAATGCCACCGAGACTTTTATTAGGGCCATTTCCCGAAGGTAAATCCGGCAAAAGTCGAGGGACTTGTCATTCCGCTTAGCTCCATTTCTCGTCTATGCAGCCCAGGCCTCGATGACACCGAGACTTTTAATTGATTTATTCAAATTCTAGTATTGAATTTTTCTGCAATACGCATTACATCCACCATGTTTATAGCACCGTCACTATTCAAATCGTATTCACGAACATATCTTGAATCACCTTTTGAACTGTTAAACGCACTTGCTAGCAACATTACATCAGACATATTCACAGCTCCGTCATGGTTTATATCGACAGTAATTATAGGTGTCGGTGTATTCTTTTGTGTTGGTGTCGCTGATTTTGTTGGTGTATATGTAGGTGTCGGGGTTGCATTAGGGCCCAATTCCATCACAAAAGTAGTAACGCTTTGTGCCGGAAGGGAAGCTGTAAAGGAACCGTTTGATGCACTAATTGCCGAGCCCTTCGCAAGGTTAGCAGAGCCGGTGGTTACCCATGAAGATACCTGCGACGAACCTCCACCCTGGACATTGAAGGTCTGGTTTGATGCAGAAGTTCCTTTGTTGATTGCAACGATAACAGCTTTGTTATCACCTTTATAGGCAGATACTAAAACGTTTGTTGCAGGATTTTTTGTTGCATCAACTCTTACATATAAAGGACGGACAAATTTTGAGTAGTGAGACATCATAGCACCACGCTTACTCATAGTACCGTCCTCTTTCATAGGACCATATTGCCTGCGGATGTACCACCATACGTATGTCTGAAATTCTGCATCAGCCAAAGACTTATGAATATGTTCTGCAGTCTTCAACGCCTCGGGCCAACGATCCGCAGAGCTAGCTTCACTATTTGGATAGTATACTTCCGTCATCCAGAGCTCTTTTCCCGCTCCCTTTTGTTTGAAAAGAGAATAAGCCCCCGGGTTATCAACGCCATAAAGGTGGGCACCAAGAATATCCATATTGGCAAGAGCCGTCGGATCGTTCAAAATAGGGTCCGACATATTTGTCCTGTATTGAAATGACTCAGGTGCTATTACCCTGCAGTTAATTGTTCCGGCATAGTTTTTCATAAAGTTAAGCATTTCCTGCGCAGTCCACCATGTCCACTCATTTGCATAATCAGGCTCATTTTGGACAGAAATAGCATACAGCTCCACACCGTTTTCCTTCATGTATGAGACAAAATCGTTAAGATGCTTGGCATACTCGGCATATTTGCTGGGGTTAACATGTTTTTGGCCATTGACGGTCTGAGCCAGTTCAACCGGAGGATGCCACGGCGAAGCAAAAACTATTGCTCCGTTTTTAATGGCTGCTTTTGCGGTATCCAATTCTTTGTACCAATTTTTTTTATCCGGGTCTACATGGATTCTTAAAATTGTGAAACCTAAATCCTTTTCTCCATTACCAAAAGCTGTTTGTCTTTGAGCTGCCGTCAAATCCGAACCTTGCCAATCCGGATAGTTCATTCCTCCAAAACCGCGGATCATTTGTTTTTCTGCCGATAAATTGACGGTTACGCTGTCTGCTGCCTCTGCCGTCATTGGAAAACTTAAAGATTGTCCGATAGCAGTTACACATATCAGGGCAATTAAAAGTATCTTTTTTAACTTATTGTACATTTTTTCTCCTCCTTTAAGTCAATATTGCTGCCGTACGCAATTTTCGGGCGTTAAAACGCCTCTTTATCTTAAAATGCAAAACCTGTTCCCTTTCCATGTCTTATACTTCTATACCCTTATCCCCCCATTTCCTGCTAAATTAGCATAAACACAATCAATTCTTGAAATTTTTTGATGCCTTTCAAAAACATTATAGCACCCCTTAAATATATTTCGAGAACAAAAATTTTTTTGTGTAGGTATATCTCAATAAATTATATAATAATCGGCACTGCTCCAATATCAGCCGGTATTTACATTAATACCTGAGCAATTAACTCATCGGATTTTATGTAACTAAATAGTCATCATACACTAATACGGTATGGGTATAATGTACTATCAAATTCACTGATTATGGACGATTGATTAAAAACGTCCTTCTTGTTAACATAATATTGCGGTCGTTTATTTCCCGGATTAAATGTGTTATAAGTTCCGTAAAACCACTCATTCAATTACTCAATGCATTAAAAAAATAAATCCTGCGATTACCTGATCATCCAGCTGGATTTAGAGCTTCTGTTTTAAAGAATTACCGTTTTAAAGAATTCAAATCAAGGAGTTGTATTGCTATGAAAAGACACTTTTACAAAAAGAATTGGTTCATTAATACTGCAGTACTCGTTTTTGCTATCAGCTGTCTCTTTGGTTCCAATAGTCTGGCAGCCAAACAGGATAAGACAGCCCCATCTGCACCAACCAATTTACGTGCTGTCTCGGTCACCGATAGTTCGGTATCCCTTGTATGGAACGCTTCAACCGACAAAGTAGGTGTAACATCCTATAACATTTACAGGGACAATGCTATAATTGGAAGCTCTTCCACAGCATCATATACCGTTAGTGGGCTGAAACCTTCAACACTCTATAAATTTTATGTAAAGGCAAAAGATGCCGCAGGAAATATATCAAAAAGCAGCAATACACTAAGTGTAACTACTATTAAATCCACCGTTCCTATACCGGCGCAAACCCCAACACCTACACCGTTGCCATTACCGACAGACACAC
>JAEZNF010000329.1 GCA_023441845.1 Bacillota bacterium
GTATCACCTTGTTTAACAGCTTTCGAATATTTATCCCCCGGCGGCCCAACTGTAATAATAAGTTTTTCAGCTTCTTCTTTGTCTACTTCTGCCTGCGGCGGAACATCACCACCGCTGCCTAAATCACTATAACTGTTGGGCTCTACTTTAAAACGCCAGTAATGATTCCCTACAGGCTGTGTACAGCCATCATAGCTGTAATCCTTGGTATTCCATATCTCCGTAAAAGTAATGATATAGTTAAGTTTCTCTGGTTCCTCTATCTTTGTCTCAAGCTGAACAGGGATTTTCTTATTTCCCCTATTCACATAAGATTCAATTTTTTTAGCCGAATGTGGGAAGTTCAGGTTATCCAGTTTTTCTTTAATAAAAATGGGGTCGGAAAACAGCATTGAAAGTGCATCATTAACATCGTAGTCAATTCTTGTTGCCCTATGCCCATCATAATCCCCATAGCCCAGTACAATACCAATAGAGCTATCGACATCCTGAATTTCATATACAATACCATTGCCGATTTTACCGATTTTATGCCCTGTTATTGGACCACATCTGGTATCTAAATTATATACCTGATTATTCCATACAATTTTGCATGGAACATTGGCGTGTGAATGAATTGGAATACTATCAGTTTTTGCGTCATACCAGCCGCCGGTAACTGTTTTCTTCCATTCAATCAACTTATCGGATTGCAGAGGTTTCGGAGGGTATTTATAATATTTAAGTTCATCATCTGATGCAGTAAGAGGATTCCATGACTGAGGCGGCAAATGTGCCTCTTTCATGTAGTCAAGTTTCTCTTCTATTTGTGGTGCAGCAGTTACGTAATTATTTATTGAAGCTGTATCCGCAGATTCTTTGCCGTTATATTTCTGGCAACCTGAAATAACTAAAATAAACAATATAAAAATAAAAACTAATTTTCTCATAAGCTTAAATACCTCATTCTTTTTCTCGGTTTTTCGCCTTCTTTGTATCTCGGAAATCAATTACCCCACAAGCTCCAGTTCTGTTCCCATCTGCATCTGCTTCTATATCATAGAGGTCATTTGCCAAAGTAACTGTTTTACCATCAAGGGTTTTACATTGCGTTGATATAATCCCATTTCATTCCCAGCGACCATATTGAGGTGTAACCTTGCCAATAGTATAAAGCTCCTTGGGATTACCATTTCTCATGATATGTATAGTTACTTCTTTTGCAATACAGCCATCTCCTGTCACAATAGCCTTACCACCATTTCTTATGACCACATTATTTCCATCAGCACTGGATTCAGATTTTACTTCAACTTCTTTAACAATTGGCATATCATCTCTCCAGCCTTCTTTAAGGTACTTTGCGACATTCCTGGAAAAAATGGTATAGTAATCATCGCCGCTATCTTTCCGGACATTCAATACAAACCTGTCATCAAGGGTAAAGCAACCATCCTTAGATGAATTTACAGCATAGTCAGTCCAAGCGTATATTTTGCTCCCGTCTTTAAGTCCGAAACAGGTTCCAATTGGTCTTGCTTCAGAATTGATTATATTAATTTCAGTGTCGCTCGATGCAGTCTTTCCTGTTCCTGCATTTATTGTTGCGGCAATTTTACTGATTTTTTCGTCATCATGCCCTGGAAACAATGCCTTTGTATGAATATGCAAGCCACCCTGCACCGTTACATATTCAATATCACTGGGATTGACAAATGTATAAGCATCAATATTCCCTTGTTTTAGCTGGTTAGTCGGAAAAGCTTCCCGGTTTCCATTAACAGACGGGGTATTCTTTGTTGTTGCTACAATACTAATCACAGAGGCATTCTGAGTAGGCTGCAAAATTCTCTCAGAACAACCTGATAATAATGCCGATAATATAAATGCAAACAGACCTATACGTATTTTCATATATTCCCCCATCAAAGCTTATATGCTTACCTTGATTTCTAAATATAAAGACGAATAAATAATACAAATCGTTCCATTAAATAATCTATTGATTATCTGCTTTACGGTTTAGATTACTTATTGGACAATCTATTCTTTTCCCGACTGTTCAGTCTCCCTCTTCCATTCTTTAGCTCTTCCTTCGAGTTCTTTTGTAAAGCTATCAAATTCATCTCTGGTACCCTTGTGAAATGTTATCATAGTAAAGCCATTAGGGTCTATCGTGGTATCTACAGGGATATTAAAATAAAAGTATTCATAATCATAGTTTCCTATCCAGCTAACTTCCTTTGATGAATTTAACCACGCTGATCCCGGAAAGGTTATAGCGATATAGTTGTTTACCATAGTTCCTTTGAAAGGATATTTTTTGATTTCTACTTGATAATTCTTATTAATTGTTGCTATTTCAACATGCCCTTCAATTTGAGTACCCGTCTTTGTGAACTGGATGAATCCTTCTTCAGATTTTCCATATTTGACATAGGTGTACTGCTTGTTTATATCATCAATGTTATCTGCTGACGCTCCCTCATGGGGCATTTTCCGGCTTTCTCCAAGTACAAACTGTTTGCCGTCCCACTTATAAAAGTTTTGGAATGTAGCAGGCACTGAATTATCATAATATTCTATCTCAAAGGTAGCTCCATTGATTTTATTAAGCTTCGTAGAGTAGTACCCAGTGCGTTTGCTGATAAACAGGTTAGAATGATCTTTTATAGGAAGTTCTTCAATCTCACCACTTTTTCTCAGAGTAAATATCTCGTATAAATTGCCATTACTGGATGCATACTGGCCTATAGTAAAATCCAAATCTCCGTCATCGTTATAATCATCAAATTCAATATTAAACGATGAGTTGAATTTTAATTGGTCAGAATACATTTTGCTTATATCGGTTGTGGAAATGATTTTTCCATATTCATCTGACAGTTCAATCATAAAGCTGCCTTCCCAGATTGTTCCCATAAACGCACCGGGATTCCAGTCCTCATAGTACCTTCCTTTTACCATCTTAAGCCTTACATTTACAGATTGTCCATTAAAGGTACACACGCTGTTTGAAAGCGTCACTGGAGATTGCACTTCAATTTCAATCCCTGGTGCAGGCACTAATGTATTTTTTGCAGCTATTTTGCTTCCGTCAGGTGTAGCCCTGGAAGTATTGTAACTTGTCCCCTGAACCGAACATGAAGCCAACAATAGTATTAATATAAATGCAACAATAGTTGACTGTATTCTTTTAAATAATATTCTCATATGAATTTGTCTCTCCATTACTCTTACTGTTCATATTATTAATCTCAATACTTTTCAAATTGTTCACTACTACGGGCTGTATTGTTTTTGAAACTTTTGAAGCCTCACTTGCTACATCAGATTCCGGAAATACAATTGGCGTTCCGCCTATGTGTCTACTTTCTCCCATCTGGATACCGATAAAGTATTTTTTGTTTTTAAAGTGTATATCTTTACCGTCATAGGTTTTAGTGTTCTTGGTAATACTGCTCTCCCAATGCCATTCTCCATAAACAGGCTTTACTTTTCCGATAATGTATTCTTCCTTATCCGCACCATTACCATTTGAAAGAGTAATATTTACTTCCTTTTCTATGCAACCGCCGCCTGAAACCGAAATCTTATCGCCATAATTAAATTTTTCCGGGGTTGTCACAAAGTTATCTACCCTTGGAAAATCCGGATTAGCCGGTTCAAGGATATATGCCGCGGCATCATTGGAGTATATTGTATAATACTCTTTTGAATTGTCCTTTTCATAAGCTAAAAGGAAATGGTCCTTGTATGTTGTACCTGTTGTTTCTGTTCCATCATCTTTCTTCCTTGTAGTTAGCTTCATAGCCGACATTAAAGAAAACTGGCTTCCATCCTTCATCTTGATTACTATATCAACCGGATAACCATGTTTTGTTTTCATAAAATCCAAATCATCCTGAGTTGATTTATGCATATCAGAACATGACTTTACTAGATTTATGATTTTAACTATTTTTTCTTCATCCTTCCCAGGGTATAGAGCTATCCAGTTTTTTTCGGAGGGTAACCCTCCTTTTTTGGTTATCCATTCAATTTCACCGACTTTTAACCGATCAAACGGGAAAATTTCCTGAGTACCTTTAATAATCCCGGTTTCCTTTGCAACATTTTCAGTACCGGTTGCAGAACTATTTTGCACTGTTTTGGGATTATCCCTCGAACACCCTGACAGTGAAGTTAATATCACAAACACCAGTAACTATAGTTTCGCACTTTGAAAACAAAATACTTCCAAAGGATATATTACCATAGCTTTTTAGCAATAAAAATAGGAATATAGATAAAAACGGAAAGTGAGGTCCAGTCACCATGTATATCTACATTCCTATTGAATTACTTGAAATATTATTGCACTTTGAAAGATTTTTTTCAAAGAGAATATTTGGATATTTTATCGGTTTTGTATGGAGTCTACT
>JAEZNF010000399.1 GCA_023441845.1 Bacillota bacterium
GCTCTGTGCACTGCGTCCTGCAAAGCAGTCTGTCCGTTAATCGGGGGTCTGTCATTCAAAGAAGCAGCGAAGTCAAGAGGCCGCATATATTTTGAAAGCAACTTGAGAATGTCGAAATGATTCAGTACCGATGCACGAATGACGGCATCTACACCCATAGGATGCAGTTCAGGAATATGGGGATCGGCACCTCTTTCCAACAGCAGTGAAACCAGTTCCATACGAGCAGAAGATACGTCATTGTTTTTGTTTGTACCGGTTATTGCCGCTATTAAGGGAGTTTCGCTCAAAGGGCCTCCTAGGCGGTTTATTTCAAAATCAGGGTCTGATTGGATATCGTTATAGATATCAAGCAGCTTATTGAAGGCTTCTTTGAATTCTGCCGCTTGTTCGGGCAAAAGGTTATTTAATTTAATAAAAGTTCCGGTTATTGCTTCAATCAAACTATCTGTTAAATCTTGCTTACGTCGTTCCTGAGGATTGTCAATGTACGGCCGGGATATGGAAGGCAACAGTTTATCCAGATACGCCTTGCGGTCTTTGTCGGTACTTTTATCATAAATTTTGATCAACTCCTCCATAGCCTCGTTATTCCACAGAACTGCCATGGTCAATGCATTATATCCTCTGACGTTTGTTGCTTCTGTAAGCTTTAAGCGTGCATTTGCTGTTTCAGCAATATTTTCTTCGGGGATACCCAGTATTTCACCTGTATTCTCCAGTATCCATTCTGCCAGCTTCAAATGCTTTTCCGAACCGAAGAAGGCCGCCTGAAGCAAAAGTGTATGTCCATTGACGCTGTTAACATCAAATAACAGCTCAGGATTGTATTTGAGCAGTGTTTTTACCGTTTCAAGATCACCTGATTGACCTGCCCAGAATATGGCCGATGCATCAGCAGATTCAAGCTTACATTTCACTGACGCAGGCTTTCCCCCCGGCAGTTGGTCCGATAGCAGAAATTCAACTGTTTTAGCCTGACCGCAGGATGATGCTGCCAATAAGGGTGTCCAGCCTTCAAGGTTTCTAATATCAGGACTGACACCTGTAAAAAGCCATTTTTTCAATCTGTCGGTATCTCCTGCTTTTGCCGCTAAAATTACCGGATTGCTTATCCAGTGCAATATACTTAAGCACTGATAGCTGAAATTGGCAGAAGGTTCTTTTCCGGAAGGTGAAAATCCTCCACTGCCGCTGTACATATTCAATATCCATTCACTAAGGCTTACTGCATCAGGAATCGCCTGCATAAGGTCTAAGGTACGCATAACACAATAGGATGTCCACAAATCGGCAGTTCCTGCGATGTCGGCAAAACCGCCTTCCTTTTGCTGACTTGCCAGAAGAAGGGTTTGTACTGCCTCCGGATTTTTCAGCTTTTCACACGAACGCAAAAGTGCACTGGCCGCAATTGCATTATTGAGTACCGAGGGACCGAAGGAACCGTCAGTCTCTTCCTGCATCCTGAAAAAAATGATAGAGCGGGAGGGGTGAAAAGAAATTTTACATTCTTCAATGACTCCAATGAGCATAAAATGTTCTTCACGGGTTGAAGCATTTTTATTCATGTAATTTAAAGCCGACTCAAGACATTCCCTGAAAAATTGCTTTGCGCCGATCTGATGAAGTATCAGTAAACTCACAGCAGTACTTAACACCGACACATTTCCTTTTGATGCATCAATAAATCCGCCGGTTTTTTCATCATATAAGGGTTTTATACCATCCAAAATATAATCCGGAGTTTTTGGAAGAGCATTAAGAAACTGGAGAGACTTCAGCACACTAAGCGTTGCCTGCAGAGAAATGGCGTTTTCTCCAATGGTATCGCCATATCCGCCAGGACCTGATTGCAGACTGTGTAAAAAATCAACAGTCTTTTTACGCTGTTCATTATTTAACATCGTAGCCTCCATTAATTTAGATAATCGATTTTAACCTATATATGTTGTGAAAAAGATTTCGGGAAGAAAATGATACGGTTAAAATTCTTATCTATAATTCTGTTAATGTCTAGGAAATAATGGTAGTTATCGTCCTTTATAATGTAGTAATTTCAGTGTACATGAGCGCCCTAGGCCATTATTTCCCACGAAGAGTTTTAAAGGTGAACAAAGCCGCCTCGCTGTTTTGTTCAAATAGCAATGGGCCTTTACGGCCCTAAAATTTCTTACCAGCCAAACCTACGTAATCCTTCATTCAAGCACTTAACAAGAATTTCACCGCACAAATCGGAAGATTCAACCGAGCGGCCTGTAATAAACGGATAGTCCAGAATTACAGAGGTTGGTCTTCCTACGTTACCGTGGAACTCGCCTTCCGGGCCGACAGCATCACGAAGAATGTACTCAAGCGAAAACGGAGGAGCGCCAAAATCAAGGTACTCACCGCGTACAAGCAGTGACCAGCCGTCTGTATAATCATATTCCATTGTATGACCGGTGCAGTGCTTTCCATTCAGAATGCTTTTCCGTACATCAAGCTCTCTTGCAAATGCAAGGCAGGTAACAGTATAGCATTCAGCTGCTATAGGCTTGTCAGCATAATAGAATCCCAAAATCAAATCATGAAGCCTTGGGTTGTTTACCATATCAACAATTGGACCGCTTCCTCCAACCAGAAGTAATGCATCATATTCTTCAATGCGTTTCCACGCATTGGTCCGTGCAATATAGTATTTTTCAAGGTTATTAAGATAATTGTCGGCACTAAGATATGGACGTACCGGAAACCATTCCTTCAGGCTTATACGGTTTTTGAACAAAGTTTCCCAGTTTTGCTCTTCACCCATTTTTTTCATCTCGGGACTGGTCACAGGGCGTCCCAGAGGAGGATCAACATATGTACTGTCAAGGCTTGCACCGTCCGGAAACGGCAGTGCGCCTGTCGGTGTCAAAAAATCAACTGTGTAGCCTGCTTTTTTTAGATGATTCAGAGGCAGCAGCAGCTCCTCAACCCAAAAGCCATGTTCAGATAATGCTACCAATACTTTCTTTTTCAATTGAACCACTCCTTCGTTTTCATAATTTTTTTAATGTCCAGGAAATTATAAATTCTTTCCGCTCAGCTGATTTATTGCCGTTGCCCAGTCTTCTATATGGTAAAGCTCAATAAGCTTTCCATCCTTATAACGGTTGAAATCCATTGTCATAATACTGAATGAACGGCCTGAACAGGGGACTAAAAAATCCTTTACAGGTGTTCCGGTAAGTTCGCTTCTGACTGCTATAGTGCCTTCATGTACAAAAAGTTCCTTGACATCAACATTAATATCCGGAATCAATTCGAAGAAACCTTCCAGGAATTTGCGTGTATCTGTTTTGTTTCTGAAGCTTGTGTTTGTGTAATAGGATATCCAATTTTCGTCCAAAACCGCCATTCCCTTATCCCAATCGCGTTTACCGGACCTGAACAGGTTATAAAACGGATCGATTAATGCTCTTGCTTCAGCGTGTGTCAGGATTTTCAATATAATCACTCCTTGTTTTACAGTATAAATTTCTTTGGACCTTATAATAACCAGTGCTCAATCATAGGTAATTCAATGCTCTTTGAACACCGGAAAACCTAATTGCTAATTAAGGTAATACCAATTTGCATATAAAATGTGTTAGTTAAAGCGCTCACAGGTTAAGCACAGTGCGCTATGAGCTTTACATATTTTTTAATGCAAATTAGGTAAGTCAGACCTTGAGGTAAGTCAGACCTTGAGCTTACTCAAATCTTATTTTATTGCCCAAGCCGTATTTCTGTGCCTTGGATTTGATTTGTTCATTGGCACCACGCATAATAATCATTTTCTGTTCATCCATAATATGACTTTGAAATGCTATAATCCTGAATGCTTCTCCGCACATTATGTTCAGATTTCCAAGTTCAATCTCAAGATCTTTTAAATCCTTCTGTACAGCAGACTGATAGTATTCATTAAATTTATGTACAACAGATACATCCAAATCTCCGCTTAAGGTTAAAATGATTTTGTCATTCTCTTCCTTCATGGAAATGTCAAAGTGGACATAACTGTCAGCCGGAGCTAACCTAACCTTAACCTTTACTGCCCGGTCGGTATCCGGAAGCTTTACAGTTAAAGCTAAACGGTCAAAGTTAGTGTATTCCTCTTCATTCATCCATACTTTTTCAATTACCACACTTCCTTCCGGTAATAAATCCGGCTGGACGCGAAGTATTCCATCCTTAAAGGCTCTGGGGTACGGCTTAAAATAAAAATCAGTAGGCTGTTTAATTATAAGAAGATTGGTATAAACTGTCGCCAGATATGCAAGCTCAAAGGAATGGTAACCGCTCATTGAGTGGCTTCCCTTCAAACGCTCGGTGCCCATGAGATACGGCATACCATTTGCCAATACATTGAAATAGATACCTCCCGAATCATGGTCAAGGAACCACGAATTATAAAATGCCGATGACTCTCTGGCAAGCTTCAGATATTCGGGATCTTTAAACACACCGTTTAAAATGAGATATGCCAGTATTCCTTGTTCCTGCTGCCACCATGCTTTACGGTCATGCCATACAAAGCGGAAGAATTCCTGCCCATCCTCAAGGGTTCTTTCCAGTACGTCATACCAGCCGCCGCGCTGTGTATCATATCCTACCTTTGGCATAGTCCTTGCAATTTTTCTTGACAGCTCTGCATATTTATTATCCTTAAAAAGGTTATACACACGTATCATGTTCCATGCAATTTTCAGGTTGTGCCCTACAACAG
>JAEZNF010000406.1 GCA_023441845.1 Bacillota bacterium
TAGCCATGCTTTCTTTGTTGTATTTACATAAAACGGGCTTTCATTCCAGTTTATAAAATTGTTTACCTGATCACAATTAAGGCTAGCCGGAATGATTTCATGCTTGAAAGCCTGAACCAGACTTATCAGGCTAATCATACCTGAAGCTGCCAGTGTATGCCCGAAATTGGTCTTTGTTGAAGTAAGGGCACAATACCCTTGTTTTTGGGTATACTCTTTAAAAGCATCATACAGCGCATTAATCTCAATTGGATCTCCAAGTTTTGTTCCTGTCCCATGCGTTACTATATACTCGATATCCTCCGGGTTTACC
The DNA here is from genome assembly GCA_023441845.1 of Bacillota bacterium. GTDB lineage: Bacteria > Bacillota > Clostridia > Acetivibrionales > DSM-2933 > JAEZNF01. Next base: position 314 of record JAEZNF010000406.1, read on the forward strand.
TTGTATCTGTTGTAAACCGACCTTAAAAGGTTGGTCTGCGAAACACCACTAGGGGCTGTTATTCCGTTGGTCTTACCGTCATAGTTTATGCCGCTCCCTTTTATAACTGCATAAATAGGATCTCCGTCGGCCTCCGCTTTTGACAGACTCTTCAGGACTACTGCAGCAACTGCTTCTCCAGGTACCATACCATTGGCACGTTTATCGAAAGTATAGCAAATACCGTCCTTTGACAACATTCCTGCCTTCGCCATACCTAAGTACATATTGGGAGTAAGCATCAGACTTACGCCTGCTGCAATAGCAGTATCACATTCATTATTCCTTATGCTCTGACAAGCCTGGTGAACAGCTACCAATCCTGACGAACATGCCGTATTAATAGCCATATTGGGACCACTTAAGTTTAGGAAATATGACAATCTGGCAGCCAAAACGCCGTTGTGGTTTGATGTGATACCGGCTTGACCATCTGTCAGGGTATCATAATCACTGTCTTCAACGCCTACAAACATACCGATAACACTATTCTTAATTCTGGCCTCACCATATCCTGCGTCCTCTAAAGCCTTCAACGCTTCCTGAAGTAAAAGTCGCTGTTTGGGGTCTGTATTAATAGCTTCTTTGGGCGAAATTTCAAAAAACAACGGATCAAATTCATCCACGCCCGGAATACATCCGCAGTAGCATTTTATATCGACTTTTTCGGGCTCCCTACTGGGATCCCCGTAATATTGGTGCCAATCAAACCGTTCTATGGGCATTTCACTTATTACACTACGTCCCTGTTCTATAACTTCCCACATTTCATCTATATTTCTGGCTCCAGGGAACCGTCCACTCATTCCGATAACCGCAATAGGTTCCTCAAGTCCTTGACTTACATATAACCCAGCTCCGGTTCCTCCTGCCTCCAATCCCTTATTTAAATCCTCAAGGAGGGTTTGCTTATTCAATAAACCTTTCAAGGAATTAAAACCTGAAAGTCCTATGCTTTGGCTTCCGGCATTTTGCTGTTCAGCAGCAGCATTCTTAACTGTTGAAACAACAGGCTTTATTGATGGAGTCTCCTCAATAATATCTTCCTTATAGAATTCATTTATAGCCTCATTATGTTCCTCCAGAAAATACTCCTTTAATTTTTCAACGGTTGGGTAACCGAAGAACAAAGCAGGTGTTATTTCTATTCCGTAATGCTTTGTTAATTGAGCTGCAAACTCAGCCAGGCTTATAGAATCAAATCCGAAATCAGCCAGGTTTTCATGAGTATCCAATTTCTCACGGGGAACCTTAAGTATTGCACTAACCTGTTCTTTCAACTCCCATTCTACGCACTGCTCAACACTCAGTCCTTTCACTTCAACCCGTCTGCCTTTAGCAGGAGTTCTTACAGAAACAGGAACTGTCAAATCTTGATTTTCTCTGTTAAGGCCAAGGAATCGGTTAATTCTGGCGGGTTGACCGGCCATAATCAAATACTGGGTATTTTCCTGAGACAGAATTTTTTCAAATATATCAATACCTTTGTCTGTTTCCAAAAAGCACTGCCCGCTGGTTTTCAAATACATTCTGGTATTGCTGTCGTCTTCAAATCCCATTCCTCCATCCTTCCATAATGGCCAATTAATTGCAAAGGCCTTACCTAAAACTTCTCCCTTCTTCTGCCTACTGTTCCTGTAGTGTGCATAAGCCATTTGGAAACGATTTCCTATAGAGTAATCACATGAACCGAAGTCCCCCAACACTGCCGAAGATGATGAGAAATAGCATATAAAGTCAAGGGGCTCGTCCTTGAGCAGTTCATCAAGTTCAAGAGTTCCTTTCACTTTTGGTTCCAAAACCTTTATAAAACTGTTGAGGTCTTTTTCAACTACAGTTTCGCTGCTTGCAGCCAGGCCTGCTGAATGAATTACACCATTAATGTCTCCAAACAGTTCTTTTGCCTTTTTAAGCCCTTCCTTCATACCATTAGAGTCACAGATATCCGACTGTACATATAAAACGCGGCTCCCTATTCCTTCCAGTTTTTTTATAGAATCTTGTTTTGAATCATCAAGGGATGAGCGCCCTACCAGCACAAGATTGGCTGATCTTGTTTTTGCAAGATGCTCTGCAAAAATAAATCCAAGACCACCTAAACCTCCCGTGATAAGATATGTGCCTCCATTCTTCAAGAGATTAATCCCGGCCTCTATTTCTGATAGCTTAATCCTGGATACAAATCTTTCTGTTCCCTGATACAATACACTCTGTACTTTAGCAGCATTAATCTCATTCCACAGCACCTGGAGCCACTCTTTGACAGATGTTCCATTCTCCCCAAAGCCTGGGCTGGCATACACCAATGATATTTGAGTACCACTCATGACCATCTTGAGAGAGCGTTCAAATCCAATCCATGATTCCATGTAGCAACGTTCTAGTCCTTCCCGGAACCGGGCTGCAAGTATAAACTGCTTTGGTTTTAACCCTGTAATGGAAATAGCTTTGATTATATTAAATATGAATGAGTAATTATAAATTAATTCTTTATCATCAAGAGGCCATAGACAAAATATGCCGTCAACCTCACCAAAATCTTTCCTTATACTCTCAAAAGCTTTCATATATGTACCGGGTTGATCCTCTGAAACAATATACCCTTCAAGGGATTGTTTTTCATAAGTTGCTCCCCTTGATATAAATACAACCTTTGTTCCGCTGCTCAAACTTTGCAAGGTATCTGCTGCCTCCTGCCGACTCTCTTTACCCGAAAGAAAACATACCACAGTTTTTATCTCAACCGGGTCAGTGTCAGTCAGTACCTCTTTTTCCCAGACCTCTTCAAATATAATAATTTCGTTTTCTTCTTCTTTTTTGGAAGGCAATGTGCTGCTTTGATATTC
>JAEZNF010000415.1 GCA_023441845.1 Bacillota bacterium
TGCACCGCAATTCCGTACCAATCAAACAGTTCTACTCCAGTATCACTTTCCGGCAAAGTATCAGTTTTCTGGAACTCTATTTTTGTTGGGGTTTCATTCAAAACCTTAAAGTAAATTTTTGCAATAATTCCGCTAGTCTCTACTTCACCATATGTCATATATGCCCATAAATCCAAATATGATCTACCAAAAAATAAAATACCATTATCTAAATCATTGTCTGCAAATATAACCGGCGTATAATCGGCATTCGTGAGTATATTTCCGGCATCAGGCTTTGTAATTCTTATATATGGCGCCCCTGTTAACGAATTAATAGGCTGCAAAACATTCTGATCATATTTAATGTTTATGTTATAGCCGGCAAATTCGTTGATATTATTAATCTTTATAGATACCTCAATAATTTCGCCAACCTTGGCTTTTGCCTTATCAAGTTCCATCATTACATACGAAGAAGAATCTGCATATGATATATTAACAAATAAATTGCTAAAAATAATAAGCGAACCCAATAAAATTGAAATTATTCTACTTTTTTTCATATTAACCCCTCTATCTCTATAAGTTATCAATTACATAGCTAAAGATAATGAACTCTATTCCTTGATTTATCCTGAGGCCGAAAAATCGGGTAGAGATTTTGCAGTCAGAAGTAAATTTAATTTTAGAGTTCTGTATCTATAGAATAGAATCTCTTAAGTAACTATACCTCAAAATAAGCTTTAAACTATTAATCTTCAAGGGTTTCGAAGTAATTAACAGCTTAATTATTTATTTTACGATATACCAGTACTTTGTAAAATCTCATTCTTTACTTTATCTAAAGGTTTTACAAATGTACTTCCTCTGTTCTAAGGCCTGCTTTTCTATAATTTTTAAACTTAACAGTCCACTAGTGCTTTAAATAAAATGTACTTCATAATTACTTGTATCAACTTTTTAGAAATACTCACCTCCGGCTTTTTAAATTTTATTCTATGTTACACCCCTCCTCTTACTATTATTTAATGATTCTAAAAACTTCAAATATATAATTTTGATAATATTGAATTGGTGTATGAAACTAGATAAGATTACAATAAATAACAACAATAAAAACAATGCGCAAATCTGAGAAATACCCAAACTCGCGCATCATGTAATAATAAATAGTATTTGTTTAAATTCCAGATAAAACCATATACACCCTATTAAAATAAAATAAATCAACAAAAAATTTTTTCTATTTTTTTTACTTTAATAAATAAATATTATCAAAGTTATCATAATAATTATAGTCTTTTCTCAAATTTACGTCAACCAAAAGTTAATTTTCAACAATTCATAATTCCATTGCATTACCCTGTAATTCTGCAGCTTATATCCTGTAACTTTTTGTAAAGAAGTTTTTAGGGTATCGGGGCATAGCAATTCGTGCCTATAGTACAAAGGGACTGATGCAAAACATCCCTTTACCACATTGTATATAGTACAGGTTTATATAATCCCGGTACAGAATATAGTGGTTAAGCTGAATGCCGTAACAGCCCCATTTTCTTTTACTAAGCGCCCTACGGACTGACTTCATTGCAGGTTAATGATTTGATTCTTAATTTTCATAACTTGCCGATCCTTTATTAAAATGTGCAGCAGCTATCATAATATCAGTCATATTCACTGAGTTATCCTCATTCAAATCGCAATCACGGTTATATCCGGTGCTTCCTGAAACCTTGTTAAAACTTCGCGCCATTTCCATTATATCCGTCATATTTATTGCGTTGTCTTTTTTCCCATTTATCATAATATCGCCCGCCCACATGGTAATAGGTGTTTGAATGCAGGCATCGCTTAGAACCTCATAATTAGGTACTTCTCTTAACAGAAAGTTGGATCTGCTTATTTTTAAAGTATACCTTGAATTCGACTGAAGACCTTTAATTTCAAAATAACCTTTGTTATCCGTTACGGCCGACTTCCCTGTTCCCAATACTTCAACTGTAAATCCCTTCTTTACAGTTGAAGTGTCTGCAAATTTCAAAAAGTCAGGATTTACATATCCTGATAACATATACCCTGAAGGAGTCGGTGAAACATCCTTCGTAGGCGTTGATGTCGGCTTTATAGGAGTGGGAGTATTTGGCGCTTGAATTTCAACCAGTTTCCAGTGTTGATTTTTTCCTCCTGCATCCGCCCACTGCTGCACAGCCGTACCATCTTGAGTTGACGACTTTGTAACGTCCAAAAGCTTACTGCTTTTACGGTTAATAATCTTTATATAACCATTTCCGATATCGGTAAATTTCCACTGCTGGTTTGTTCCTCCATTTGCAGTCCATTGGTCAACTGTACCGCCATCTGACGTAGACTGCCCCTTAACTTCCAGGACCAGCCCACTGTTGGCATTAACAATTTTCTTATATCCGCCCCCCGCGTCCGCAATGTACCATTTCTGGCTCTGGCTGCCGATATCCGTCCATTGTATGGCCTCGCCACCTGCCGCCAGGGAAGAATCCTTCACATCAAGGACTTTTCCGCTGTTTTCATTGACAATTTTGCATAAGGTTACATCACCTAAATTTTCAGTAATATCACCAGTTGCTGCATTTATCTTAACCGAATCGTAATACGGCAGCTCAAGCTGTGTGTCTGATCTGAATACCAGCGGCAGCCACACATATTGAGAGTCATTTACCTTGCCGCCCCAGGCTCCGGCCCACCTGTCTCCCGTATACAAATATGTGGTTTTTGAAGAACCCTGAATCGGAATAATAAAAGCAGGCTGGGAATTGTATGTAGTGCCGTCACCCAGATTGCTGAGCGAAGACCAACCGCTGCTTAAACTCTTGGAATAGGCATACTTGCTTTGATTGGGATTCCAACCGGTACAGCCCGAAGTAATTAGATAATAGTAGCCGTTTCTTTTAATAAGGCACGGGGCTTCTCTCTGGTTACCAACAAACAGCTTGGCTTTTATTGATGCAACATTCTTATAGTCGGGAGTTAATTCATATAAAATCAAATCCATATTTTCATTTGCCGCTGCAATAAAATACCCTTTACCGTCAGTATCGACAAATACACTGCAGTCCCTTGCCATATACCCATCCAACCCGTGGTCTGTGACCCCGGTACCTTTTAATGGGCGGAAACTCCCCTGATATGTATAATTGCCGTCAGGTGTTTTGCAATATGCAACAGCGGCCCTTGCCTGCCCATAATCAATCCCGTTTTCCCAATGCATCCACATGACAAATTCCCTGGTCGACGCATTATACATGACCTTTGGTCTTTCAACATTGCACCTGTTAAGCTCAGAAGCGGAAGAAGGCTTCAAAACCTCACCCCTGTACTCCCAATTAACCAGATCTTCTGACCGGTAACACCTGACACCCAAAAAATAATTTGAATTGTCCCGGTATTCCCCATACCAGTAATAGTAGCCACCATATTGAATAATACAGCCGCCATGAGCATGAATGACATTGCCGGATGTGTCTTTAAACTGCGTTCCGTTATTAACTGTATCACCTGCTGCTGTAACAAAACAATTCATAAACGTTTGCGATAGAAGAAAAACAAATAAGAGCGTAAAAATGAGTTTACGTATTCCTATCAATTGTACCACCTCCCGAAAAAATAGTTTTCCATAAATTCCGGTATGTTTATATAAGCCTGATAT
>JAEZNF010000419.1 GCA_023441845.1 Bacillota bacterium
CTAATATACAGGCCATACCAATAGTCAATAAAGCACTTGTTACCGATATTTCAACAACTGTCCCACTTGTACTGAAAAGCGAATCAAGCATAAATCTTTTCCTCCTTGATATTTCTATTATTCATTATTTGAATTTTGTATTCACTGCCGTATTTTGAGAAGCTTGTTCGGAAAATTTTATGCTCCGAAAGCATTTTTGTGAGCCACAGTGGCATGCTCTTTTCTGCTTTGATCTCCATCAGCCATTTTCCGTCTTGGAGCAGCGCATCACCATGGTCGCCGCTTTCAAGTTTCAGGTCATACCTCCTCGTCCTTATATTTGTATCAAAAGTTATCCGTAAATCCCTGTTTTCCTTACTGAACAGCGCTTTCCTGTCATATGCAAGATAAAGCCTGGGCTTTAAGTGGTACAACTTTAAAATGTAGTCTATCTCATTTATTACCTGTTTGTTCATGTAGACCTTAATTTCGGGTTTTACTCCCGTACTTATAAAATTATACGCTTCATTCAGCTTTATGTTTGTTCTTCTCTTATTTACCAGTCCACAAAATTTTTTCTTTATCTCAAGATACACCTTCGCGTTTTCCTCTGGTACTCCGTATGCCCTTAAACGGAGTTTTTCTTTGTATTTAGGCTTTGACAGGGACCTTCTTATCAGTGTGTTATCCTCGGTATCATAATAAATATTGCTTATTGTATAAAACTCATGGGATTTGTTATAATCGTCAAGCTCCATATAACCTTGCAGTTCGTTACTTATTTGATGGTATGTATCACTATCAATCAAATACTTGCTTTCATATCTGTTAAAAACCTCTATAGCCATTTGTATACTCCTTTCCCCGGTAATGACCAGCAGTTCGTAAAGCATCATTTTGTACCGGAACAATTTCATCTCATGTTTCCATTTTACAAATCCAACCTTAAACCAATCTTAAATTCTTTAAATAAATTTATCGATAATTTACTGCAAGAATAAAAGTACTGCCATTATGTTTAATTTAAGGTTGATTAAAGGTTGCTGTGATATAATTGTCTTAAATATAAAGGCAGATAATATTGAAAAAGCTTTAAAAGACCTTACCACCTTTATTATAGAAGACGGTTATCTTTTAAAAACCGCGATGAGGCTATTGTTATCTTTAATATTCCGTCGTGAGACATTAAGGAAAGGAATGCGTTTTATATGAGAATATTGATAGTAGAAGATGAAATTCATCTTGCTGAGGCCTTAACACAAATATTAAAGAAGAATAATTACACCGTGGACGCTGTCAATGACGGCAAATCCGGATTGGATAACGCTTTAAGCGACATATACGACTTAATTATACTCGATATCATGCTGCCTGAAATGGACGGAATAACCGTATTGAAAAACATCAGAAAAGAAGGCCTGTCCACACCGGTAATACTGCTTACCGCCAGAGGAGAAGTCTCGGATAAGGTCATAGGGCTGGACAGCGGCGCCGATGACTATCTGGCAAAGCCCTTTGCAACAGAAGAGCTTCTTGCAAGAATACGGGCTGCGTCAAGGCGCAAGGGTGAAGTATTACAAGATAACACATTAAAGTTTGGTGATATAGAATTAAACAAAACAAACCTTAAACTATCAAAGGGCGGTAAGGAAATAAAACTGATATTAAAAGAAAGCGAATTACTGGAACTTCTTATTTTAAGGAAGAGTTCCATTACATCAAAGGAGCTCGTTATAGAAAAACTCTGGGGATTTGATTCCGAAGCCGAACATAACAATGTAGAGGTATATGTATCCTTTTTAAGAAAAAAGCTGTCTTTCCTAGATTCATCAGTAGCTATAAATACAATCCGCGGGGTAGGATATGTTTTGGAGGTGAAGGAATAGTGTTTAAGAAACTGAGGAACAGGCTTCTTATTCTCAATTTGGTCAGTATTTCCGTCATCATGCTTATAGCATTTGCGTCAATTTACATCATAACATACCGGTATGTGCATCAAGACATAGATATGCAGCTGCACAAGATTTCGGAGGCCAACCGCAAGCACGGCGGAAATGCTGAGGGACCCAGGCGTGATTTTGATACTTCCAGAACTGAACCCGATGATGTAAAACCGCCTGAGCGTTCCGTTTCATTTTCGGTAATTACCGATAAGCAGTGGAACATTACACACTCTTCATCTCTGTTTGAAATGGACAGTGAATTTTACAAAAGTGCAATAGATGCGGCAGTTTCGCAAAACAAAGACACCGGCAGCTTCAAATTGGATGACAATAGCTGGGCCTATGTGAAAAAAACGATTCCTGACGGCTATATAATTGAGTTTCTGGACATAACCTCCCAGCAGGAAATCCTGACAAATCTGATATATACGTTTATAATTGTTGCACTTATAACGCTTATTTTTATATTCTTTATAAGCCGGTTCTTTGCAAACAAGTCCATAAGTCCGGTTAAAGAAGCGTTTGATAAACAGAAGCAGTTTATTGCGGATGCTTCCCACGAGCTCAAAACGCCTCTCTCAGTTATAAACACAAATGTCGATGTCCTTTTATCAAACAGTGAGGACACCATTAAAAATCAGACAAAATGGCTTCAGTATATAAAATCCGAATCCGAAAGGATGGCAAAACTGACAAATGACCTTTTATACCTGACACAGGTAGACTATTCGGATAAAAAAATGATTTTCACCGATTTTAATTTGAGTGAAGCGGTTGAAAATGCCATATTAACAATGGAAGCGGTGATCTTTGAGCACAATATTTCTCTTAATTACAAAATAGAGCCTAATCTGATGACCCACGGCAGTAATGAGGAAATCCGGCAGGTAATAATGATACTTCTTGACAATGCCTTAAAATATACAAGTAGAAATGGCTCTGTGGATATATTGCTTGGAAGGAACCATAACAGTATAGTGTTGTCGGTAGCCAATACCGGTGAAGGAATCCCAGAGGAACATCTGGAGAAAGTTTTTGACAGGTTTTACCGTACCGATAAATCACGTGCGCGCAAACTTGGCGGCTACGGTCTCGGGCTGGCAATAGCAAAAACAATCATTGACCAGCATAAAGGCAGGATATTTGCCAAAAGCATTCCAAATGAAAAAACAATCTTGTATATTGAGCTTCCTTTTGTTACTGTCAAAGAAGAAAACAAACCCCGTTCCGGATCATAAATCTAGCTGGCAGCACATGGCTAATCCATGTCGGAACCCATTTTCGCTTTTGGTTCTGTAAGGTATTCAACCTGGGTTTTACTTGCTACCTGGATTCCTTTTCCTTGATTCGCGTTGACTCATTCAGATGAACAAAAATGTGCCGGGTGGCAGGCATCAGGAGCAGTCCGGCCTTTGTTTTTTTGCCCCAGTAGTCAAGCAGCCATTTTGATTCCTCTGCAACGGCGCCTTCTGATAATACCGTTTGAAGCCTGGAAGGTTCAATTTTCTGCTTTAATTCTTCAGGCAGAAGGCTCTTAATAATGCTTCTTGTCTTCCTTCCTACTTCCATCCGGTATCCCCTCAATGCGTGCATATCTATTGATTCACTAAGGGCTCTTATCTCTTCCTCATTCATTGCATTACCGGTGTCCCGGGCAGCTACACCCATTTTTTCGAACCAGCTGCCGGTATTAAAAACCTGGGGCTCTCCGGCTGCAAGTATATTCATTGTAATGTCTTCTATTCTACTGCAATGCCACATTTTCCACGCTATTGACTGGTCATCCTTATGGACTCTTCTAAATACTATCTCTGTCAAACCATCCCAAAGCTCATCTTCGAATGCACCATTGCATGAAGATTCAAACATAATTCCATACAATTTTGAAAGTCAACCGGCCTGGGCCAGGTATTTTTAAGTATTTTAAATTTTTCATTCCAGAGTTGCCTGTTTGGATTTGCCATATAAGCCTCCTTCATACATAGGTAAATAAATCGTTTTTCTTTGAATCCATTATATTTATATTGGTTTTATTTATATTGGTTTTATTTATATCAATCAAGTCGACATATCGTTTACAACAGTTATTAAAGTTATGATTTCGCAAAAAAACAGAATCATGAATGTAAAATATTTCTATGAAACATATGATTGCATATGCTTCGCTACTTAGACCGTAGCTTTTCATGCACTTGGAAATCTTCTCTCACAGTTTTATCAAAAACTGCCTCAAATAAAAACCGCTAAAACTAAGAAGAATAATGCTGGAGGTGATTAAAATTGAGAAGAAGATTTCCAATAATTGTTTCCGCAATAGTCGGAGTAGGACTTCTGGCTGCTTTATTTGTAAGCAGCAATATGGCAGGAAGGAACATCCAACGGATAGGCCGAAATAATACAACCCCGCAGGGCAGGAACATAATAGGTGAAAACATGAAAGGTGCAAATCCCTATACCGGACTAAACGGTGGGAATATGCCCATAGTCGGTACAGCAACGCCCGCTAGTCCACGTATTGTAACGCCTGGTCCCGGTACTAATATGGGGATTAATAGAATAGGCCAAAAGGTCCAGGATCAAGTAGCCTTTAACAGGCAAAAAGCAGATAATATAAGCAAACAGTTAGGTAATATCGATGGTATCGGACAAATAAATACCATTGTAAAAGGAAATACTGCTCTGGTAGGCTATAGGCCTTCGAACACAGTAAAAGATGCAAGCAGTATTAAAAAAGCCATAACCGACAGGGTTAAGCAAGCCGACAATACAATAACAAGTGTTGTTTTGAGTGACTCAGCGGATATTACATCAAGGATAGAGCGATTGAGTAATAGTATAAAGAACAATAATCCCGCTGCTGAGTTAAGTAATGAGTTTGACAAGCTTATACGGAGCATACAACTCGCTGCATAATAGTATACAAATATATTACTGTTTAAAAAGTGCTGTTTGGCTTTTTAAACAGTAATAAAATTCACCAAATAAGTTTTCCGGGATTTCTCCCCGGGAAATGGCAGTAAATCAAAGCCCTGCGGAAGCAGGGCTTAACGCGTAGGATTCTAGCAATCTTTGCCTATTACGTTATCGTAGCCAAAACCACGGTTACACCAGAAAAGTAAAAGGAAAAGAATAATGAACCAAAGCAGTTCATCGTTGTCACAAAAGCCACCTAAAAATCCGCCTTTATTAAACATATTGACTTACCCCCTTTCGCCTTTTTATTAAAATCAGTTTACTGACTTATTAGCATAATATGCAGACAAATGAAGTATTGTGCTTTGTCCGCGAAATGTTTACATAATAATGTTATAGGGTTGAAATAACGGAAAGAGAGTCACATTTCCGGCTGTCGGTAATATACTATATATTACTGATATAGTGTTTGTAAGTACTAACAGGTACTCAAGACAAACACAGACATTCTTTTATAAATAAGGGAGACAACAACCATGGCCTTATCGGAAAAAAAGAAGCATGACCTTTTGCTTGCCATAGTTTCTCTGATAATAATAATATTCATTTCCGGATTGGCAGTACCTCCGGAAACACCTGTCAATACAGAAATATTTGCATCTCCATAACAGGCGGAACACTTTATGGCAGCATTACGGGATTATACGGATAAATGAACGTAATTTTTAAGTCGTACTGTATGTACACCGCTAAAACTTCCGGAGGGTAATTTATGCTCATAACAAAAAAAAGTTTACATGATATCCTGATAATTGCACTTTCACTGCTTGCAGTTTTTATTCTATACTCTGTCCTGTCGAGTATAGAGCTAATAGCATTGATTTTACTTCTTGCAAGCTTAATATTTATACTTTTCTGAGAGCCGGCTAATATATAAATTCTGCCGAATCTTTTTCTACTTAACGCATAGAGTGCTGAAAAAATCGGAAGTAATATTTTAAGTCCTCCTTAAGTATTCAGTAACACATAAAATTCAGGGCAAGCGGACCACAAAATCCAGGAAGCATATTAGTAACGCACAATATAACTATCAAAAATGATTCGTTACAAACTACTAATGCTGCTTAACAAAATAAATTTCGAGAAATTCATTTTGTTAAGCAGCAAATAAATATGAAGTATTCTCATGTTAGTAATATTTATTTTATTGCTTTCAATAATGCCATTCAATTATACTGTAATTATCTGAGGGACAGGCTTTCATTAAGAATTATCCCGAATAACTCCTCAAAAATATTTAAGTTTCATTTAAACATTTTGTTGTAAAGTATAGATAAGGGCCGTCGGCTGCATCAATGTTCAAACCTTAATACTCAACCGGCTCCGAAGTATCATGATAGGGGGTAATAGTTAATGAATTTATTTGTTGATATGGGATTTGCATGGATTTCTGTTATTCTGACTGCTTTATTAAGCATTGTATATGTGTTGAGGATTTCATCCCGGAATAAAGGCAAATTAGGTAAAATGGCAAGCAAACTGAATAAATCCTTGAGGAAACATCATAAGTATATAGGAGTTCTACTCATTATAACAGGGCTCATACACGGTCTGTTTTCATCACAAAAGTTATTGAGTTTTAATCTGGGAACCGTGGTATGGATAGTATCGATTCTTCTGGGGGTCAACTGGATGATGCGAAAGCATTTGGGCAAATTAAAGGGATGGATTTTTTACCACAGGCTTTTGACAGTGCTTTTAATCGGTACACTTGTGTGGCATATCGTTGATGTCGGCGGCATTAAGGTGCACAAAGTTTTGTTCGGAGGTATTTCTACCAGCCATACCACCAGTATTGACCCATCGTCAATACCAAATCCGGAAGGTCAATTGCAGGGCAGACAGTTCAAAGATGGTGTGTATTCGGGTGAAGCAACCGGATTCAGACCCGGTTTAAAGGTTAGTGTAGAAATTAAAGATAACAAAATCACCGATATACAGGTAACAGAGCACAATGAAGTAAACGCGCGTTTTTATGCAGAACCCGTTGAACAGATTCCCCAGAGGATAATCAGTGCCCAAAGTACTGATGTTGATACTATCTCGGGTGCAACATATACTTCCATCGGAATAATAAACGCTGTTAACAACGCACTTTCAAAAGCATTGATAAGCGGAGAGCTGCCTGAAGATAAAGAAGTGCCCAAGAATTCCGGCAGGAGAGGACACCACGGCGGCAGAGATAATTTCGGTGGGTTTTATGATAGGCGATAATAAGCGGTAAATTTTCCAATTTAAGGCTGTTTATTCAAATAAATCATGTTCAGGCAAAGCTTTATTATCGCAAGATTGCTTTAATATATCCGTTAAACAGTTTTTACCTAATTATAAAAGCTCAAAGTGGGAAATGTTCATATAATTATCACTATATTTTCTCCGATTCGGGGAAAAATATTTTTGGAGGTGGTTTAAATGAACTTTTCAAAAGTTTTCTCGACTGCGGCAATAATTATCTCGCTTACAGCTTCTTCAGCTTTTGCATCTGCCGGTATAAAGGCACATGATTATTTGGTTGAAAATAGCTCCAAAGAAGAATCCGGCCAGTGTGATAAAAAAGACTTCAGACAAAAGCATGAAGAATTCCAGAAAGATCCGATAAAAGCACTTGAAAGCGGAAAAGAAAAAGTACAGACATTGCTTAAGGAAGGAAAAATAAGCAAGGAAAAAGCGGATGAAATAACATCGAAGATAGACTCTAAAATCAATGAAATTAAGAATTTTAACAAGCTTGACCTGAAGCAGAAAAAAGATAAGTTGATTAACGATTGCAAATCGCACATCGAAAAACGTGTTAAGGAAGGCAAGCTTGATAAGGATAAGGCAGATGCACTCCTTAAAGACTATACCGAGAAGATAAACAACTGGGATGGAAAAGGCTATCCCCAATACCCCAGATGTAAATGTAATTAATTTACATCAAAAATGAATTATTAATGCCCGGCACAATTAATTTCACCGGAATTAATTGTGCCGGGCATATTGTTATATTTATACCACCTGCAATGATAACCGTTTATATTCTTCTCTTGATAACATTTAAATCCTCCTAAAACCCAAAATGACCGTAATATTATAGTATTTTAAAACCATATAAAAAGTTATACCAGTCAATAAATTAAATTTATCCCTTTATGGATATTATGAGGTGCATCTGCAAAAACTGTGTAATATACAGGAGGATTTTTAGATATGGACAAACAGAAAATTTTTAACAGACCGCCTCAGTCATATTGGATGCATTCCACAAGTCAGCCTGAGTATGCGGCTTTAGATAAGGATATTGAAGTTGATATTGCAATTATAGG
>JAEZNF010000547.1 GCA_023441845.1 Bacillota bacterium
ATTCAATGTAATTATTATCATAAGTGATATATGGGCTTTCCATATCAGCCCAGTAGCCAACCCTGTCACTCATTTGTTCCCATTCACTCTTGTATTTCCAGACGCTGTGCTTACATTGTGTTATAAATGGCTCGACACCGTACTTTTCTATCTGTGGTTTCCCGTTTATGCCAAGCTGTTTCTCAACTTCAAGCTCGACAGGCAGACCGTGTGTATCCCATCCTGCCTTTCTCAGAACCTTGTAGCCCTTCATTGTTTTATATCTTGGGATTATATCCTTTATAACGCGGGTTAAAATGTGGCCTATATGAGGCTTTCCGTTTGCTGTCGGCGGGCCGTCATAAAATGTAAAGGTCTCGCCCTCTTCCCTTAGCTTTATACTTTTTTCAAATACCTTGTTTTCTTTCCAGTACTTTAAAACTTCCTTCTCCCTGTCAACAAAATTCAGATCGGTCGATACTTTTTTATACATCTCCAATACCTCCACTATAATAATCCTCAAATACATTAAAAAACTCCCGCCCCTAAAAAAGGGACGAGAGGAATATACCCACGCGGTACCACCCAAATTATTATAATCAGCACAGGGGTTAAACCCCAGGCTCACTGTAATCACTTTAGTATAAATAACGGCTTATACCGGCAATCCTTACACATCTCAAGCGAAAATTCAGGACGCAACTCATGGATGATTTTCGAATGGTTAACCTTGCAAGATTTCCACCGTCACTTGCTCTCTATCAAGGATTTCACCGTCTACTTTTCCAATCATAGTCTTTAGCTTATTAAATTCTCTTAACTGATTTTAAATCAATTTATATCACAGTGTCAAGTGGAATTTGGTTCTATCGGATAGACAATTTCAGATGGTCTATATTTCGGGAATGAATATAAAATCAGGAATATTCAACTCTGTCTTAACACAAATAAGCATATATGTTAATACTCAGTTAAATAAGTATTAACATATATTATTTATATTTATTATATATTATGTTAATATATAGCTGTACTTAAGTACTAAAAATATTTAAAAGGAGAGCGGAGAATATGAAAAAAGGAATTGTATGTTTGGTAGTATGTTTTGTATGCGTATTATGCCAGCTAACATGTTTCGCTTATAATCCGATTTATGACTTAAATGGCGACGGAGTTGTAGATATACAGGATGTATACATTTTAGAGCCAACTTTAAACAGCATGCTAGGTGACCCAAGATATGTTCCTGAATATGATTTTAATGGAGATGGAGTTATAAATTTCCAAGAAGTAATGATACTAGGTTATAACTTTTCGTGATAAATTAACAATGTGCATATTACATAATGTAATGTGTGATTGAAGTATGTAAAAATAACAGATTAAAAAGCTGTGAAAAGGTGGGTGGACGCACACAACCTTTTCACAGCTTTTAATTTTTGGAAGTTTGCTTGCAAGCGTCCAAAAATTAAAGAGAGTTCGATACTCTAAGGCTTAAACACATATCACGGCTAAGCTAAAAAGCTTCGAAATATGAAAATCGCTGCTAAAACTATGGAACTATATCTTTTTAAAAAGTCTCTTATAACACTTACGCAAACGTTTGCTAAAAAAAACTTTTTGAGAAGAATAGTATATAACCCATCTATTCCCCTACAACATGCCACTTGCCTTCTTTAACAAATCTGCCGGCCCTTTCTTCAGCTTCATCCACAATGGAATCGCTGTATCCCAAAAGCTTCAGAAGCTTTATGGCATTCCGGCTTGTGGCCCTGCCTTCATATATTTTATAGTCGAACAACACCTCGCTGTCCGATATTGTCTCCTGAAAATGATAATTATCATATTGGTTTTCAAGCATATGCGTAAGTTCTATGTCATGAGTGGCTGCAAAGCAAAGACAGTTGTTTTTCGAGAGGTGATAAAGCACCTGGGAAGACGCAGCAATCCTCTCTACAGTGTTTGTCCCCCTTAAGACCTCGTCTATGACACAAAGGCAGGGTATGTCATTGTTCATACCGTCGAGGATTCTCTTCAGAGACTTTATTTCAGCAATATAATAGCTTTCATTGTTTAACAGGTTATCCTTTAGTGCCATTGAGCTGTACACCATAAAAAGGGACGATTTATATTCACTTGCAAGACATGTAGAAATAGATTGTGCAAAAATTGCGTTTATTGCAGTTGTCTTAAGGAAGGTAGATTTTCCGGATGCATTTGAGCCTGTAATCAGTACAGATCCGGCAGTATCAAATGAATTTAAAACAGGGTCGTTAATAAGCGGATGTCCGGCATCCTTAAAGCTTAAAATTCTTTTATCGTCTTTTGGGGAGGCCTCTTTTAAATCAGGCGAAACATAACGGACAACACTTTCTCTGTATGAAGCAACCGAAATGAGAGCATCTATAAGCCCCACAACCTCGTATATCTTTTTCAAATCCCCACGGTATTTGCTTATCGTGCCGCAAAGGCTCTCATAGTCTATAAGCTCCTTTAAAAGTGCAATCTTAAAGTATTCGGTTATCGGGTCACCGCTTACATAAAAAAGTGTAAATCCCCTTTTATTAATTTTTTCAACCTTCTTAAGGC
>JAEZNF010000568.1 GCA_023441845.1 Bacillota bacterium
TGCCATGTATGAAGCTGAAATTAATGCGGTAATTCATGCAAACGGCGGGAAAGCTCACATAAAAATATGGAGGGACAGGATTGAAATAAAAATCAGTGATCATGGCCCTGGAATTCCTAATATAGAACTGGCAATGCAGGAGGGCTATACCACTGCACCCGACCATATCAGAGATATGGGTTTCGGTGCCGGTATGGGACTTCCGAATATTAAGAGGTATTCAGACAGCCTTGAGATAAATTCACAGGTTGGAGTAGGTACAATGGTTACAATTACAGTTATTTTAGAACCTGAAAGTGTCGAATGATTTTGTAAAGAGTGCATGCATACTGAGAAATCCATTATATTATAAACCGGAAAGCTTAAAAGCCTGAAGAAATAGGGTAATTAGAGAAAAAGAAGGTGTATTTATGGGGGTATATTTTCATTCTGTAACATTGGATGAGGACAAGTGCAAGGGTTGTACCAATTGCATAAAGGGTTGTCCTACCGAAGCTATAAGGGTTAGAAAAGGCAAGGCCAGAATAATTGATGAACGGTGCATTGACTGCGGAGAATGTATAAGGGTTTGTCCGCATCATGCTAAGAAGGCTATAACCGATCCTATGGATATGATTAATTCATATAAATATAAGGTAGTTGTTCCTGCTCCGTCTTTTTATGGTCAATACAGTAACCAGTACAAAAGAAACCATATCCTTACTGCACTTAAGATGGCGGGTTTTGACGAGGTATATGAGGTCGCAAAGGCAGCTGAAGTGGTAACTCAGGCAACAAAAAAGCTGTTAAAGAAGAGGAATCTTAAATTACCGCTGATTTCATCTGCATGTCCGGCGGTTGTCAGACTAATACAGGTGAGATTTCCAAGCCTTATTGAGAATATAGTGAAATTGGAATCACCTATGGAGGTTGCCGCTAAAATAGTCCGCGACAGGGTGATTAAGGCTAAGGGGTTTGACAGCAATGATATTGGAGTGTTTTTTATTACTCCGTGTGCCGCTAAAGCAACAAGTGTTAAGGCGCCGTATGAAAGAGACCGGTCTTCCGTGAACGGGGTTATTTCGATAAAAGATATCTATTTGAGCGTGCTGAATAATCTTGGCAGGATTAAAAATCCGGATGAACTGGAGATGGCCGGGTTTGAAGGTGTTGGATGGGCCAACTCGGGAGGAGAAGGGCTTGCACTTGGAACCGACTCCTTTTTAGCCGTAGATGGAATACACAACGTTATTACCATTCTTGAAGAAGTTGAGAAAGACAGGTTGGAGGATGTTGCTTTTATTGAAGCACTGGCCTGTACGGGCGGGTGTATAGGAGGACCTCTGGCTGTTGAAAATTTATACATTGCCAAAACCAGAATAAAGATGCATGTTAATGAGGCCAGGGCCAAAGGCATTTCTCAGGAAGAGCCTGAAAAGGATTGTGAAAATATTGATTGGACCGGTAATGTTCAGCATAAACCTGTTTTAAAGCTGGATAACGATATTGAGAAGGCAATGAAAAAGCTGAAGACTCTTCACCTTATTTTGAACAACCTTCCCGGACTTGACTGCGGCGCTTGCGGTGCGCCAAGCTGCAGGGCACTGGCGGAAGATATTGTAAGGCATAATGCGGATGAAACCGATTGCATATTCAAGCTCAGAGAAAGGGTAAGGGCTCTTGCTCTGGAGATGATGGAACTGGAGTCTAAAATGCCTCCTGTTATGGATGAGGGCTCGGAACGGAAGGAGGCTAAAAAAGATGAAAGTTGAGGAATTTGCCCAAAAGAATAACATGAAGATTTTATCCGGCAGCGGAAATTGCGATAAAAACATAACAGGTGTCTACATCGGAGACCTGTTAAGCTGGGTTATGTCACATGCAAATAAAGGTGATGCATGGATTACGGTTCATACACATCTAAACGTAGTTGCTGTGGCGCTTTTAACAGATGTAGCCTGCATTATTGTTCCGGAAGATATAAAAGTCGAGCGGGATACTTTGAACAAGGCAGATAAGGAAGGAGTAGTAATACTAAGTACCGGGTTAAGTGCGTACAAGATATGCTGTAAGGCTCATGATTTAGGCATATGATTTAAGGAGGAATAATGAAGGTATTTACGGATTTGCATATACACACAGCACTTTCTCCTTGCGCCGATAAGAGTATGACTCCTAATAACATAGTCAATATGGCGCTTTTGAAAGAACTGGATGTAATAGCTGTAACAGACCATAATTCAGCCGAAAATGCCGGAGCGGTTTTAAAATGTGCAGAAGGCACAAAATTGACGGTTATTCCCGGGATGGAGCTTGAGACAATGGAAGAAGTACATGTTATATGCCTTTTCCCTGATTTAAAAGCCTCTTTGAGTATGCAGAAAGTGGTGTATGACTCTTTGCCCCGCCTGCCAAACAGAGAAGATATATTTGGTGCCCAGTTTGTAATGGATGAGCATGATGAGGTTGTTGGAAAAATTGATCGGATGCTCATTACAGCATCAGGTCTTTCAATAGAAGAAGTATTAAGATATGTTGGGGATTTGGGCGGTGTGGCAATACCGGCCCACATCGACAGACAGTCTTACAGCATCATTTCAAACCTTGGTATGGTACCGGCACACCTCAATATAAAATTTCTTGAAGTATCCAGATCATTCGATTTAGAAAAGGATAGGAAAGCGTTCCCGGGTGTAGGGGATTATCAGCTTGTTAAATCTTCCGATGCCCATATGCTGGGGGATATCCTGGAGAGGGAGTTCTTTCTGGAGTTGAAAGAGATAAGCAGCAGCGAAATAATTAGTAAGCTCAGGAACGGATAGAGCAGCGGCTATGCAATGCAGAGTATGGATAGTATTGGGTGCATTTGTTACCTCAAAAATTCGTAATAATAATAAAAATCTTGAATTTTGCGATTTAGTTTGTTATAATATTAACGTTATGTGTTAAAAAATTAACATGAATTTCCGAATATTATTTGTAAAGGGTAAGGGGGAAAAAATAATGGGTGCGAACAATAATTGCTGCTGTGGGTGTGCTGTAGATGAAAGGGATCAGAAGTTGCAGCAAATCATTGATAAATACAAAAGCACTAAGGGAGCGTTAATACCTGTGCTTCACGAAGCACAAGAACTTTATGGCTATTTACCTATGGAAGTACAAAAAAAGATTTCTGAAGGTCTCAATATACCTCTTACGGAAATCTATGGGGTTGTGACTTTTTATACTCAGTTTTCACTTGAACCAAAGGGTGAGTATAAAGTTCAGGTTTGCATGGGCACAGCTTGCTATGTAAAAGGTTCAGGAGCCATACTGGATAAATTTAAAGAAAAATTAGGTATTGATGTTGGCTGTTGTACAGAGG
>JAEZNF010000570.1 GCA_023441845.1 Bacillota bacterium
TTTAATAGCTCCTAATTCAGTAGCTTTGGCTATATACTTGAATGCCCATTTCGAAACATCATTTACATCTTTAAATTTGAGCTCATTATTTGATTCACCCAAATTAAATGCCCTCATAATCATGGTAACCGCTTCCTGTCTGCTGCAATCCTTATAAGGCATAAAGGTATTATCAGTACTTCCTTTTACGATCCCCTTTTCTTTTGCCAGAGCAATATATCCCAATGCCCATGACGGAATTGTTTTATTATCAGCAAAATTTACTTTAGGATCCTCTAAAGGAGTGAGTCCCATTGCCTTTATTATTGCAACTGTAAGCTCTACCCTGGAAATGTTTTTATCCGGCTTGATTGTTCCATCCGAATAACCGCTTATAATTCCTTTTGATACAAGATTATTTATATCATCTTTTGCCCAGTGTTTTGAAATATCACTGAAGCCTGCTCCAGGCTTGGGCGTAGTAGGCAGCTCTATTGAGCTTGGTTTTGATGTTGCTGTAGGTGTAGTACTTGACTCTGTTGCAGTGGGTGTCGGCTTTTGTGTAGCTGTAGAAGTAGGTTCCGAATTTGTTGTATTTTGTGTTGTGCCTCCAGGGGAATTGACAACACTTGTAGGTGCTTTTGTTGGTGTTGGGGCCGTACTGCTTTTAGTACTGGTTGGTGTAATGTTGTTTGATGAAGGAGTTGCACTACTTGTCGGTGATTCCGTTTCACTTGCATCCGAAGTAGGAGTTACTGTAACACTTGGTGATGCCGTTTCACTTGCATCTGGAGTAGGGGTTACTGTAACACTTGGTGTTGGTGATGGTACCGGCAGTTCATTCACAAATCTTACATTATCAATATACATTGTTCCGGCATAATCACTAGCTACATCTGCCACAACAATTGTAATATCGCGTAATAAAGTATCGGATGCAATAACTTTTGCACCCATAATCTGGGTTAAATCAAAACATGCATTAAAATGGTAAAGTCCGTCATCTGTTTTAGTCATATTTGGAAGCTTGGTTAAATCAATATCATAATTTATAGCTGCTTGAGCCCAGTATCCAAGGTCTGGAGGTGCAAAAGCCAGGTTTATTGAGAGTGCTCCTGTAGTTGCACGTACAGGTTTAAGGTAGAAGTCAAAAGTAAGATATTGATTATCTCCACGTGTTGTATTGATATCTTTGAGCATAATACGCGGTGCAGATGCCCATCCATCTGTAGGTTTAACATCAGGGTATGCAACTTCCCAGGAGATAGCTTTTGAATTGTTTGCATCCTGGATAGTCAACGCATTTTTAACTCCTGATCCTCCATCCCATACCCATCCCTGGCGGGTAGAATCTTCAAATGTTGAAGGAATGGTTGCTTCTCCCAATGGATCATGTACAATAGGCTTTTCTACGACTGTGCGCGTTCCATTTACTGTGATATTGTCCAGATAGATTACATCGGTATCTGAGGCAATAAATAATATGGTATTTGTTAATGTACTGCCTGCTGTATTTGAGTCGGTTGCAATTACACCAAGATTGGGTGCTTCAACTGCCGTAAGGGTTAATACAGCTTTATAAGTACCGTCTTCCTGTTTAATAAAATCGCTGCCTGTAACTTGAACAGCTTTTTCAGGGCTAGTCCAACCATTAACGGCGCTCTGCGGAACAGCTCCAATAGATACGGTTGCCGGTGCGGGAACAATTACATCCATAGTCATGTTCTTTGCACCATTAATGTCAATGTTAGGGGCAAAATCGTCGGAAGATATACGAGCATAGTTCCAGAAACTATCTGGTATACCGACTTCACCAAGACCTTCGATTTTTAACCTGTAATCGTCGTTTGTAGCAGACAGGTTCTTATAATCTTCAGGGCTATCGCTATTAACTTTAAAGCCTTGTGTTGTACCATCGTTAAAGTCCCAGGGTACAACGGTGAAATCTTCCTTCGGAGTACGGTCAATAGCTGAATATTCAATGCCTTTGATTCTGGCACGAACATACTCACCGGAAACACTTATCTCTTTGTCTGACCATACCTTGTCATCGCCCGGATCAAGGTTGGTTGCTTCCGATTTACCCAATTCAAACGGTGTAAAAGCAGCGGAAGTTTCATTCTTATTGGTCAATGACCAGTTACACCAGCTTATGTTATTGCCGTTTAAATAATCCAACCATACATCAGCTTTATCAAGGAAAGGCCCATTATTACCGTCTGCCTGGCTGGTTCCCCACTCTGACGCAAATAACGGAATGCCGTGATTCAATGCATAATCGGCATTGTTCATGACATACTCGCCGGGAAGATGTGTTCCTGTGTAAAAATGTACAGCATACATTGTATTGTCATCATTAATGGGATTAGCAACTGCAAGATCAGGACGCTGACTCCAGCACGGGCTTCCTACTATGATAATATTTTCATTTCCTTTGTCACGAAGTACCTTTATGATACCTTCAGCATAAGTCTTGACTTTTGACCAGCCGGCTGCATCGTTAGATACATCATTTCCGTTCGGTTCGTTAGCTACCTCGTAAATAATATGCGGATCATTCGGAAACTCTGTGGAAATCTGATCGAAGAAATCAGCAGCACCGGAATATATTTCTGCCGTTGGATCTCCCGGAGTAAGGACATGCCAGTCAACTATTACATACATGTCGTTTTTAATTGCATAACTAATTCCGTCAATAACCTTTTGTTTCATGGCAGCGGGATCTGTTGCATATCCTTCTTCCCCAACATACATGGCAAGACGGACTACGTTGGATCCCCAATCATTTGAAAGGGCCGCAAACGCATTGTCGTTAATAATCTCTCCAAACCATTGCAAGCCGTGAGTACTCATTCCACGCAGCTGAATAGGATTTCCGTCCTTGTCGCAGAGGGTTTTCGTTTTGCCGTCTTTTGAAAGAACTTGCAAAGCTCCTGCCGCTGACGGTTTCCTTGCCGGATCAACAATTAAATTGGGCTTTTCAAGATCAGCCATGGATGATGCATTGAATACGCTTATATCATCAACATAGAATGTGTTTGTGTCGGGAGTTTGTGCATATATTGAAAATTCTTTAAGTGTGCCTGTGTAGCTAACTTTATATGTATTTTTCAATTCTACCCATTTACCGCTTTCAACACTGACATTTTTTATTGGTTCCCATTTATCCGATGTATCGGATGCCGATGTTTTAGCCATAAGTTCAATTGTCTGGGTTTCACCTGTATTCTGGTAAACCCAAAAAGAAACCAGAAGTTTTTGAGTGTTTGATGCAACGGATGTCAGGTCAATTACAGGTCCCTGGTAACTCTGGGTTCTATTTGATACCATCAGGCTTTTAGTACCCGAATGTGCTATATCCTCAGTATTGGTAAGAGCATATTTGTCTGGAGCGTCATTTTTAATACACCCGCCCAAGTCGCCATCCTCAAAATCGGAATTGACCAATGCAGGGCCAATAATTGATACATCGTCAATATAATATGAGAGTTGAAGTGTAGCAGCTTTAACATTAATAGAAAAATCTTTCAATTCCCCGGTATAATTTACCTTAACATTACCCGAAATCTCGGTCCATTTTCCGCTTGGTACACAATTTTCATCAGCAATAAGCTGTACGCTATTATTATTGGTGGAATAGGTTGAAGCATCGATTGTAACTTGCTGGTCGTACCCGCTATCCTGATAAAACCACATAGTAACTGAATAGGTACTTCCGTTAACAACTGAATCCCCCAGTTTAACCGATGGATTGTCCTCGGATGCGGTTCTTCCGGAAACCTTTAAACTTTTTTGTCCGCCATGTGCGGTTTCGGATGAAACAGTAACTTCTTCACCGCCATTTGCGGTCCAGCCGTTATTTGTACCATCCTCAAAATCATAGGTCTGTGTCAAATAAGAGCGTGGTGTTGCAGCATAGGAAGCAATGATATTGCAAGGTAAAACAATGCTAACCAGCAAAGTTAATGACATTATCAATGCTACCAACTTTCTTAAGTACATAAAAAGTTCCTCCCTTATATTTTTTCTTTTATCTAAACATAAAATTAGATAAGCTTGTTAAATAAGACTATCTATATGCCCTAATTATACACGAATTACCAATCCTTGACATCGGCACATTTGTAACAGGGATTTTTGATTATTCAATAGTCCTCTGATGCATGCTTAACCTACAAACCATGAAAAAAATTCAGGCAGGTAATAATTCAAAAATAACCCCATGTAAAAGTTGATAATACTGTATATTTATATATGTACATCCTATAAATTATAACTAAGTTTTTATCAATAATCAACTAAAACTAATATCACCACAAAAATCTACACCTTAATATATATGGCAATAAACGCAAACAAGAAGCTTGTGGCCATTGAGGCCTGGGATGCATAGACGAACAATGGAGCGAAGCGGATTTCCCGTCTGGAAATGGCCCTGACGAAATAGAGCAAGTATTTCTACCTGCCCTGCCCTATTACTTTTGTATTTAATATATTTTTTCATTTAACTGCTAACGGTCCTTATACTTCGGATTGGTTAATACATAATTATCGTCCTTAAGCTGCAACGGCATTACCGAGATAACAATGTGCTTGTGTTTTAAAAGCTCTCTTTCAAGGAAAATCCTTGTCTGATTATGAAGCGCATTCTGCCACCATGATTTTACCGAAAACTGAGGCAATATGACAGTAATCATATCTCCCTTGTCATATTCATACTCATTTGATTCAATAAACTTAAGAAGCGGTTCAACAACCTTCCTGAACGGCGAATACTTTATTATAAGAGGTATTTCGGTGTTAATAAGACTATACCTTTTCCTGATTGTTGCAGCACTTTCCTCATCAATTGCAACACAGAATGCAACTACATCGTCCGATATGGTCTTTGCGTATCTTAAAGCTCTTATACTGGACTTATTTATACTCGCAATAGGAACAATAACTCGGTTTTTGTATACGTCATTTTCTATCCCTAT
>JAEZNF010000368.1 GCA_023441845.1 Bacillota bacterium
ACTGTACCTTTACCTAGAGCAATATATTTGATTTTTGCATCTGTGATTGCACCTGAAAGCATATCGCATATCATGTTCAGCCCTGCATCGGTAATAAGGTTATTCTCCAGAGGTATTATTTCTTTTACTTTGTCCTGTTCTTTAATTTCTATCTCCCACTGTCCGAGCCAACTTGCTGTTTCGTTTATTTCTATCATCTCCTCCTATAATTTCCCCACATAATATCTTTATGGGTATAATGTTTCTGACGGGTACAAGGAATCTGAAGGTAATAATAAAGGAAGCGCTGTATTTATCGCTTCCTCCTTCCATGTTATAGACTCTTCCATCCTTAACGGCTCTGTTTTCTCACTTGCTTCCTGCCAAAATATCCACTCTTGACTTTGCACAGGTTCTGTTTTTTCACCTTCTTCAAGCCATATGTATTTTTCTTCTTTAGCAACATATTTCTCAACTGGGCCTTCGCTGTCTGCATATGTGGTTTTCTCAAGTTTAGCAATTCGCTTCGCCATTTCTTTTAATATATTGCTTAAATCCCTTTCAGGAGTCTCAAGCTGCAGTGTTATTTCAACTGGCTTCATCGGAACGCTATTGTAGGATACTTCTTTTATTTGCAAGTCTGCATCTATGTTAATGCCCGGTATCGTTACATGGATTATCTCACCCGCCTTATATACTCCTTTAAATGGCTTTATGCTGCCTGATATTATAGGCTGGCTGTATTTATACAGATGCTTGAAACCAAGTTCTATTGCTAAATCTTTGTCATCGGTATCTACTTGAAGGATATCTTCAAATACCCCATACTTCTGTTGACTTGCTGGTTCCTCCAAAAGTATTTTTATAGGGTACTCATATTTATATGTTATGGTTCCGCTTCCTGATGTGCATAAATCAGGTATTAGCAGCTTTTCTGATGCATTTATCAGAAAATCATGTGCTCCGGCTTCATCTATATTCTGAATGCCGAGTGTTTTTGAAACTCCGTCAACAATTACGGTAATCGGAGTTCTCGGACTATAATAGAGCTGTATTGGCAGAGTTCCAACCGTTATATTTTGTGCGTACAATTCACTTGTTGCTTTGCCGCCTTTTATCCATAAACGGTTTACTATATTGCTTGCATCTGGTACAAGCTCTGCCGAGCCTTTTTGGTATGTACCGTCAGTTATTTTTATTGGATTTTTTCTGCTCCCCTTGGATAAAAAGTGTACTGCCAATATCCCCATTACATCACCACCTAAACTGGATATAAATCTATCGCTGGATACAAGCTTTCTGACGGATACGGCACCTTGTGTATTAGCATTTCAACAAGCTCAGTCCAACCTGATCCTTGAGGCTGTGTATCTATTTGCTCAGATACAGGCTCATCTATGTACCATTCATAACCGGATATATCAGCCATCTGTTCCATTGCATCAAACAGGAACACATCATTGAATTTTATTGATATTGATTTGTCACAGGCTACTACGCTGTCGAGATTAAACTGCGGTGCATATTTCTGAAACAAATCCAGCACTATATTGGATATTTTCTGATTAATATAGCTTTCTGTTACAAGTATTTTCTGTGGTCTTGCCGTGTAACTTAGCCCGCTTATTTCAACGATGTTTGTAGCTCCATTTTTCTTTCTTGCTGGATTAAGCACCCAACCTCTGAATATACTGTCATTTTGTATTATTCGAACATCCGAACCAACGGGGTATTTATTGAATATATTTGTGCTGAACGATGGTATTGTAAGTGAGAAAGAACCTGCCCTGTCGGTTGTGCTCATATTTGTCCGGCAACTGTCATAGGCTTTTATTTCTTCCTCATTACCACCCGGAGGAGTTATAAATATTCGAGTTGACACAGTTACCACCTTCCTCCAGTGCTAAGTCCATAGCTGCCTGCTATTTTTTTGCTTATGATATCGGCGAATTCGTCCATACCATTCCGACCGACAATCGTTCCGTGGTTTATAACGGTAATACCTGCTGAGCCTGCCGAGGGAACTGTGTTTCTAATTCCTGATATTCCATTTCTCATATTCACATTCATATCTAAAGCCAAGCCGTTAACTGCATTTGTTACAAGTCCCTTGCTTTTTTCTATGCCTGAAGCAAGTCCTGCCATAAAGTCAGGCATCCAAGTTTCATAATCTGCAAGGGGTCCTATATCCGGTGTGCTAAAGTGCAAGTAGCTTCTGATATTCTCTGCAACATTTTTTACAGTTCCAATAAGGCTGTCCATTGCTTTCATGATGCCCTTTTTGAAACCGTTTATAAAATCAGAACCCCACTCTAACGCTTGTCCGGGTAAAGCCTTAATCCAATCAACAGCGGCAGTTATGCCATTTACAACCGCATCTTTTACGCCAGTCACCGTATTTACAACACCTTTTTTCATTAAGGTAAACATGCTTACTGCAAGGTCATACAAGGTCTTTGGTAAACTTTTAAAGAAATCGACTATCTCGTTCCATATCCCAACAACACCATTTTTTATATCATTGCAAATGGCTGTGACTCCGTTTTTGAGTGTATCAAAGGCTACAACCGCTACAGTTTTTATTGTATTCCATATTGTAATTGCTGTATTTTTGATGTTTTCCCAGGTTGTTGTCCAGAAGCCCGATATCGCTTGCAGGCTACCTATAAATATCAGTTTAATTCCTTCCCATATTTGCTTCAATGCATTTTTTAGGTTTTCGAATATCCTTGCTGCATCTTCCTTCAATTTAGTAAAATTGCCTGTACACAAATCAATTATTAATAGTACAGCACCTAAAAATATATTTTTTATGGCTGTCCATATTCCGTTTAAAACTTCCTTCATCCCCTGCATTATGCTGGTAATGCCGTCCTTCATACTGTTCCATATGTTTAGTGCAGTATGTATAAACGGATTTATGACTGACAATATAGCATTAACTATCCCATTCCAAGCTGTTTTTGCAGCTGATTTGATACCTTCCCACAATTCTGAAAGAAATTCCTTTATCTGCTCCCAGTGCTGGAATATTAATAGTGGGATGCCTATGAACGGAGCAATTACTGCTAATATTTCAGGTCCCCAATTTATAAAAAAGGTTTTTAGCCAGTCCCATATGCCTGTAAAGAAGTTTTTTATATTGTTCCAAGCAGTGACAGTCCAGCTTGAGACATCATCCCACAGTTTTTTGAAGAATTCACTTATAGGCCCCCAGTTCTTTATAACTAGAAATGCTCCCACAGCAAGTGCTGAAATTGCAGCTATTGTTATACCAATAGGACCTGTTGCTACAACTGCAAACCCACCTGCTGCGGCAATTGCTCCCGATGCTGCTGAAAATGCACCTGAGATCAATCCAACAGCTGTTATTAATTTCCCTATAATCAATATGACCGGCCCGATTGCAGCAGCAATCAACCCTATTTTCACTATTAATTCCTGTTGGGCAGGAGTGAGTTTCATAAAGCTGTCAAGCAGGGGTTTAATTGCTGTAATAAGCTTCTGAACCATTGGTATAAGAATTTGACCGAATTGGATGCCTATCTGTGTTACCTGCTCCTTCATAGTACGAAGTTGGTTAGTCGGGCTATCCATTGTCCTCGCCATATCGCCTTGAGCTTTTGATGTAGATTGCATAATGAGGGCATA
Organism: Bacillota bacterium; assembly: GCA_023441845.1. Lineage (GTDB taxonomy): Bacteria > Bacillota > Clostridia > Acetivibrionales > DSM-2933 > JAEZNF01. The sequence continues at coordinate 3,631 of JAEZNF010000368.1, forward strand.
TCTTGCCTGTATCTTCTGGCTATCTAGCATCTCCTGCCCCTGCTTGATTATGCCGTTTGTAAGGGCATAGGTTTTGACCTGCGTATCATTAATCAATATGCCCAGGCTTTTAAGCGGCTCTGTTTCGCCGGATATACCGGATTTCAGTTTTTCAAAGGCTTCCTCAGGCTTCAGGTTGTAAAAGGAGGCCATATCATATGCAAGCTGCGTTAACCCTTCCGACATTTGAAGAGCTGCAGCCTTCGACTGTCCCATTGAAGTAAGCATGACATTGAAGGTTCCCACATTTTGACGCACTGCATAAGAATTTAGTCCAAGGCTTTTTGATATGTCCTCAGACCATTTTCGGGCTGATTCTGCCATATCCCCCATAGATACATCAAAAAGATTTTCTGACTCTACTGCATCCATCGCAAGCTTTGTTGCAGCCGTTCCCGCGCCTGCCAACGGGAGAGTGACAGCAGTAGAAAGTGTTTTCCCGACGTTTGAGAAGCCCTCACCTACTGACTTCATTTTCTTACTTGCGTCATCAAGGCTTTTTGATAAATCTGACCAACCTTTTGTCTGCAGTTGCTTGTTTGTCTTGGCAAGAGCATCCTCCATTTGATTGAGCGCAGTCCTTGCTTTATTTAGCTTAATCTCAAGCTCTTGAGTCGCTTTTGCATCCCTGCCTTTCTGTTCGCTTGATGTTTGAAAGGCCTGCTCCAATGCATTCACCTTTTGCCTTTGCAAGTCTAACTGCTTGGATAAGCTGTCAGCTTTAAGCTTCAAGCCTTCGGTGCTGTTGCCAAAATCGCTTATTCGTGAACCGGCAACCTGAAACTCGGACTGTACAACCTTTAGCTGCCTGTTTATTCCTGAAATCCCGTTTT
>JAEZNF010000597.1 GCA_023441845.1 Bacillota bacterium
GTTGAGGGCACTATAAAAGCACTTTTCAGGAAAGAACGGGAGTTTGATATATTTAATATAGGTTCAAACCAAACGGTAAAAATTAATGAACTTGCGATGAAAATTATTGAACTGAACCGTTCCGGTGAAGTGAAGTATGTATCTTTTGAAGATTTGAACAGGCGAAGTGAGTGTGAAATTCTTATAAGGGTTCCGTCAATTGAAAAAGCCGAAAATAAACTGGGGCATACACCGTTAATGACGCTTGATGAAGGTCTGGCCATTACATATGACTATTACAGGAACATCAAAGGTAAAGAACCTGTAATTGCTGCGATGGGCTAAGTTCCCCTGTTTTTAGCAATTTCCAATATAAGTTTTATTATTTTTGCTGTACCGTTTGGAAGAGGGAATTTATTCAAGTTTCCAATATAATTTTCCTTTTTCTTGTAGAGGTCTTCAATTTCTAAAAAGAGACTGTCCCGGGTTAAATTATTTTCCGTTAACATCTTTCCAAGGGCATGGTTTTCCATGAATTGGGCGTTTAATATTTGTTCTCCCCTGCTGGCAGAAGTAGATAACGGTATAAAAAGGCATACCTTCCTTAATGTTATAAGCTCAAATACCGAATTGGTTCCGGCACGAGATACCACTATATCGGCAGCAGCAAGAATATGGGGTAGTTCTTCACCTATAAATTCAAATTATTTATACCCCTCTGACTCTTCCAAACTCTTATCAACATTTCCCTTGCCGCATATATGAACAACCTGAAAGCTTTTCAAAAGTTCGGGCAGTATGCTCCTTATGTTTTTATTAATGTTAAGTGAGCCTAAGCTGCCACCAATTACAAGAATAACAGGAGAGAATTCCGAAAAGCCGCATATTTTGCAGCCGAGTTCTTTACTTCCGTTTAAAAGCATTTTACGGATTGGAAGGCCGGTGTATACGGCTTTGCTTTGAGGAAGATTCCGTGCGGTTTCCTGAAATGCCGTACAGATTTTTTTAACAAACGGAATGCACAGCTTGTTGGCAAGACCTACCGAAATATCACCCTCATGGGTTATTGAAGGTATGCGGTTGAGCCATGCACCTATTATTACGGGTACCGAGACAAAGCCACCCTTGGAAAATATCAAAACGGGTTTGATTTTCCTGATTAAGATAACCGATTGAATGATTCCGATAAGAATATTAAAAGGATCTATGAAGTTTTTGAGGGCAAAGTAGCGTCTCAGCTTTCCGGTTCTGATTGAATGATACTTTATATTATGAGATGTTACTATACTGTGTTCAATGCCGTTACGAGAGCCTATGTAATGGATTTCATACCCAATACCGGACAATTCATCTACCAGGGCAAGGTTTGGCATTACATGGCCTGCTGTACCGCCGCCGGTTAATACAATTTTCATAGAGGACTCCTTTTAATAATAAGTGTCGATGAAAATTATAATTTTGTTTATGTAAAAAATCAATAGGTTAAAAAAGCCGAGCGGCATTCAGATTATGTATTGAATGCCGCTCGCACCTTTTTTAAAATTAATTACAAATCTCAACTGTTTTTTAATATGAGTAAACCATGCTACCTGATCTCAATGCAATTGGCTTAGACCAGATCCATTTGTTTGTGGTGCTGTCATCAAAGTAGTATAGTGCACCGTTTGTTGGGTCACTGCCGTGAAGGGCCTCATATGCGGCGTTTTTTGCATCCTGGGATGCAGGTTTATTAATCCATCCGTTTTCAACAGGCGTGAATTGATAATAACCGTCAGATTTCTGGTATATGACACCGCTGATTGTATTTGGCCAATTTGCATCCTGTACTCTGTTTACTACTACTGCGCCAACACCTACTTTAGCGGTGTAAGGCTGATTGCCTGCCTCGGCCATTATCAATCTGGACAGAAGATCCAGATCACTTGCTGTGTATGGAACAACGGCTGCTGCTGTACTGCCTGCCGAAGTTTTAGCGGGAAGATTAAGTATCTCACCGACATAAATGGAGTCGTTCCATTTATTGTTTGCTTTCCGGAGCGAATAAAGTGTAACATCGGACTTCTTCGCTATCAGATACAAGCTGTCTCCGCTTTTAACCTTGTACGTACTGCACGGTACCTTTATAACCTGGCCTGGATAAAGCATAGTACTTTGCAGGTTGTTCAATTGTGATATATTTGTTGATGTCGTTCCAAAAAGGCTGCCGATTTTATAAAGAGAATCATTTGATTCAACCGTATATGAACCGGCATGCGCGGTGCCTGCTATTAAAAGTGACAAAGATGCAGCAAAAAAGAAAGTCTTAAGCATTTTAAACTTAAACATTATGTTTCCCCCTTTTGCCTTCGAGGTTAGTTGACGGGTTCGGGTAGAGGTACCCTACTCTATAGATGAGATTCACCCCAGTTTCTTGTCCCCCGTACTCCAATAGGAGATTCGGCTTTTAAGTTATTGTATTGATATTTTACCAGACTCCCGAGAGGCCTTCCATGTAAAAATCATGACAAAACAAGCTATTTGTTCCAATATGAAATAAATACGTTGTAAAAAAATGCTGGAGTATTTATAATATTGTATTAGAGATAAAGAGGACCAGCTGTTTAAAATAGTTATCTATAAAGGGGTAATATGTGTTTTGCTTAATAAGAAGGTGCATTACTAATAATTCATTCATGGAAATGGATTATCTTCAAAAGCACTGGATGCGTTTGGGGGGTAAGTATGATTGAAAAGATATTGAAGTATTCTTTGGTTTTCTGCACGGTGGCAATTCTACTAATTCTATGTGCCGGTATTTCTTGTGCAGCCCCATTGGAAGGAGAGGTTTTCAGTTTTAAACAACCTGATAACACATATGTTGATGTAAAGATTTGGGGAGATGAATTTTATCAAAGAGCAGAGAGCCTGGACGGATACACATTGTGCTATGACGAGAGCACAAAATGGATCTGTTATGCAGACCTTAACAGTGACGGAACTGAATTTGTATCAACGGGAATTAAATACACCGGAGAGCCCAATCCTAAAAGCAAAATGCTTAAAAAGGGCTTGAGGCTAAAGAAGGAGTCTGTTTTAAAAAAGATTTCCGAAAAGCAGAAAGTGCTTTTCCTTGGGGAGATTCCGGAGTATTTGAATAGCCCGCCGGAGCAAAATGCACCTATGAGTCAGCCTGAGGGAAATGTTAAGGGAATTACCATATTGGTCGATTTTCCAGACTGCAAAAGAAGCTATGGCGTTCCTGAAATATCTAACATGCTAAATCTTAAAGGTTACAGAGGTTACAATAACAATGGTTCTGTGAGGGATTATTTTTACGATGTTTCCGGAGGGAAGCTTAATTTTACCAATGATGTCATAGGTTATTATACTGCCAAAAATAAAAAAGAAAATTATAATACTAATGGAAAAGTCGGACCGCAGGAGCTGGTTAAAGAGGCATTAAATTATGCCAGGAGCCAGGGGTACGATTTTTCAAATTTAACTGTAAATTCAAATAACGAAGTGCAGTCCGTAAGCATACTTTATGCAGGTGAGCCGGATACTCAATGGGCAAACGGACTGTGGCCCCATAAAGGATCATTAAATGAACCTATAAATGTCGGAGTTAATATAGAAGTAAGCACATATCAGAAATCGCCCATAAATAAAGAACCTTCAATAGGAAGTTTTATACATGAAGCCTGCCATGCAATTTGTGGATACCCGGATTTATATGGTGTAAGTTCCAGCCCGGATAAAGATTCCAACTCATATGAATATCCCAGTTCAAGGGGTGTTGGAGAATACTGTATAATGGGTAAGGTTTCAAATAACAATCCACAACCCCCAAATCCATATTTGAGGTGTGTTATATCGGGTTGGGGAAAAACAATAGATCTAATTTCCGGAAATGCAATAGATCTGAATTCCAGGGATTTAGTAGTAGAGTGGAATGCCGGGAATATAACGGATTTGGATGCAGGAGAATCATTGGCTACTCTTAAAAGCAATTCTCTGGACGTTTATTGTTATGTAAATAAAATGTATAGGAGAGAATACTTTCTTATTGAAAGTGTGAGGAAAGCAGGACGGTGGGGGGCGCTGCCTGATGAGGGGCTTATTATCTGGCATATTGATACCAATGGTGAAAACTATAAGAGTGAGATGACAGCAACAAGCCATTATAAGGTTTCGGTAGAACAGGCAGACGGACTGTATCACCTTGAAGGAAATATTAATTCCGGGGATGACGGAGATTTGTTCCATGCAGGCTATGCAGATGAGTTTAACAACAAAACAAACCCGAATTCCCTCTGGTGGGATGGAAAGGGCTACGGACTGAGTATTCGGGATATCAGCGATATCGGACCATATATGACCTTTATATATAGACGTACATCTGCACTTGTTCAGACACCAACAATGACGCCAACTCCAACTCCAACGCCAACAATGACGCAAACCCCTACTCCAACTTCAACAAAGACGCCTACCCCAACTCCAACAAAGACGCAAACACCAACCCGGACTCCAGTGCCAACTCCACGGTCTTATAAAATATCGGGGTATATAAAACCCGATGTAGGCAATTCAAAGCCAGGTTTAAATTTCTCCGGATTCAACGTGTCGCTGTGGCAGGATGATATGTATACAAATACCGATATAAACGGATACTATGAGATATCGAATGTAAAAGAAAGAGAATTGACATACATTATAAAAATAAGTAAACCATATTATTTAACCAGAACAATTAGTAATATAAGTATTTCAAAAGATATTACCATCGGTTCTAAAGCTTCACCTATTGAGATGTGGGCAGGTGACTTCAATCAGGACAGCTCTATAAATATGAACGATGTTATTATATGTGCTGCAGCTTTTAACACTAAGTCGGGGGATGCCAGATATAAGCCGATATGTGATGTAAATATGGACATGGCCATAAATCTGGAAGATATTATGATTATTGTGAAGCATTACAACAGAACCGTGAAGGATTACAAATGATTGAAACGGCAAATAAAGTTGAATTATTGACTTGATTATACTATGAATTTATTTTAAAATTGTTATTAATATTGACATGCACTATTAAAGATAACAACTTTAAGCCATAATATATTAGGTAGCGAAAAATAGCAATGCCTTAAAGCTTTTTGAGCAATGAATAAATTCAATTTATAAAGTTGTTTATCTATAAAGTATATTTAGATAAAGGAGCGCTGAAATGGATAAGATAAAAATGAAAACCCCGTTAGTTGAGATGGATGGGGATGAAATGACCCGTATTATTTGGAAGATGATAAAGGATATACTTCTTGAACCCTACATAGACCTTAAAACAGAGTACTATGATTTAGGACTGGAATACAGAGACAAGACAGACGATCAGGTTACTGTCGATTCGGCCAATGCCATTAAAAAATACGGTGTAGGTGTTAAATGTGCCACTATTACACCGAATGCAGACAGAGTTAAGGAATATAACCTTAAGCAAATGTGGAAGAGCCCTAACGGCACTATTAGAGCTATACTTGACGGAACAGTTTTCCGTGCGCCCATTATAGTTGACAGCATAAAGCCTTTTGTTAAGACATGGAAGAAACCGATTACAATTGCAAGGCACGCTTACGGAGATGTTTACAGGGATGTTGAATACAGAGCAGAGGGTGCCGGCAAAGCCGAGATTGTCTTTACTTCGGAAAACGGTGAAGAGACAAGACATACAATACATGAATTCAAAGGCCCCGGCGTAGTACTTGGAATGCATAACCTTGACGATTCGATAAAAAGCTTTGCCAGAGCGTGCTTCAATTATGCGCTGGATGTAAGGCAGGATTTGTGGTTTGCGACCAAGGACACAATTTCCAAGAAATACGACCATACATTCAAGGATTTGTTCCAGGAAGTATATGATAATGAGTACAAAGAGAAGTTTGAGGCTTCTGAGATTGAGTATTTCTATACATTGATAGACGATGTGGTAGCTAGAATAATAAGGTCCGAAGGCGGAATGGTTTGGGCTTGCAAGAACTACGACGGAGATGTTATGTCCGATAT
>JAEZNF010000623.1 GCA_023441845.1 Bacillota bacterium
CTTCATCAGGTATATTGGCAAGCGCTCCTCCTTTAACCGGCTCCATTACAATGACAGGCTTTTTATGCTTTGTTGCCACTTCATAGCACTTACGGGATTCGATATTTACATCTTCCCAATCTATGTAGTTTATCTGCAGTTGAACAAATTCCGTCTCCGAATGTTCCGTTAATATCCTGTCGAGCAGCTCTGCCCTGTCGTGAAAAGAGAAACCGATATGTTTTGCTTTACCTTCTTCCTTCAATTTCTTCATAAATTCAAATCCGCCGCATTTTAAAGTATCGTCATAGAGCTTTACACCAAGGCAATGCAGCATATAATAATCAAAGAATGTTACTCCGCACCTTTCCAACTGCTCATCAAAAAATCTCTGGTAATCCTCATTTTTGGTTACAAAAAAGGCTGGCATCTTATCTGCCAGTAAAAACGATTCCCTCGGATATCTTTCTACAAGCGCCTTTTTAGCTGCAACCTCGCTCATTCCCTCATGGTATGGATAAGCCGTATCAAAATAAGTGAATCCTTTCTCAATAAAATAGTCCACCATTTTGTTTGTGAGTTCCTGATCAATACTTTTTGAATCCCCCTGTTCCATCAATGGCAGCCGCATTAAACCGAATCCTAACTTTTTCATCCTCGTTGCTCCTTTCATTCATCGCTTATCTTTTCCAATTCTTTCTTTTTTAAATATTATTTTCATAGATTTCAATTTATAAATCCAGTTTTCTAATGTGTTTTTCAATTTTTCCATTCTATCCTTTGTTACAAATAATGTTAACATTTTAGCAGTAATTAGTAAATGCAATATTACCTGCTGCAATCAAAAAGCCGGAATATCAACAAGTTCCGATGTATCAGGCCTGTACTGAAACAAGGTCCCGACTTTAGATAAATCTCTTGATATCAAAATATAGAAAATGCTATCATGGTAGTATAGAGAAATTTTCTCAAATATAGAGATTAGGGGGATGTTGGAATGAAAAAAATGCTACGTTTCACAAGTGTCACAACACTGCTGGTTTTTGTGTTGGTCCTTGCTTTACCCGCAAATTTATTTGCGGCATCTACTGTTACCGTTGACGCAGGTACAGTATACCAAACCATTGATGGATTCGGTGTATCCGAAGCTTTTCATCAATCAAATAATATTACCCTTTTAGGCGAGACTAAAAAAGACGAAATCTATGATCTACTATTCTCAACAACTAAAGGAGCGGGCTTCTCCATATTCCGTTCAATACTTGGTGATGGCGGAACCTGGGGAAAGGCAGAAGACGGACCAAACAAGACAATGCAGCCGTCTGAAAACAAATGGGACTGGACAGAATCAAATGATGACCAGATACCTATGTACAAGGAAGTCAGAGACAAATATGGAGTTGATAAACTGCTCTATACGGTATGGAGTCCTCCGGCCTGGATGAAGACAAACGGTTCTGTTTCAAGAGGAACTATTAAATCAGATAAATATCAAGCTTATGCCACCTACTTAGCTGAACATATCAAAAATTACAAATCAAAATTCGGAGTTGAAATTACACACATTGGAATTTCAAACGAACCTAACCTGGAAACCGACTATTCGTCATGTACATGGTCATCGGATCAATTTAAAACATTTATGAGCGGCTATCTGGTACCAACTTTTGATAAAGAAAATATTACTGCAAAGGTTATTATGGGAGAACCCATGTCATGTACCGAATCGTTTGCAATAGGCTGCCTGAATGATGCTACCGCATCAAAAAGAACCGATATTGTCGGCTGTCATAACTATGGCTCCACTTATCAGAAATTCACAAATACAAAATCAAAGGGAAAAGGAATCTGGTTGACAGAAGTATCGGATATGCAAGGTAATGATACTACAATAAATGACGGCTTGAAATGGGCAAAAGAAGTTCACGATTTTATGACAGTAACTCAAGGAAATGCCTGGTGTTATTGGTGGGGCGCTTGCTACAAGACATGGAACGGAGAGGGCCTGATTCAATTGGACATGAATGCGAAAACTTATAAAGTTGCCAAGAGGCTTTATACCATTGGACAATACGCAAGGTTTATAAGACCTGACTGGCAAAGAATTGCAGCTACGGATAGCCCTGCATCCGGTGTATATGTTACTGCATATAAAGACCCGGCTACCGGTAATTTTGCAATAGTTGCAATGAATAACGGTTCATCAAGCCAATCCATCACATATAATTTAAAAGGAATTTCTGCTTCGTCAGTTATACCGTATACAACCTCAGCAACCCAGAATATAGAGGCGGGTTCTGAAATAGCTTTAAGCGGATCAAACTTTACCGCCAATATAGCTTCAAAATCGATAGTGACATTTGTTGGAGCTGCTCCAAGCAAAAAACTTACAGGATACGTAAAACCCGATTTTGCAGCTAACTCAGCATCAGAAATCAAATCAAACTTTAAAGTAGAAGCAGCAGGAAAAACTTCCTTAACTGACGAAAACGGTTATTTTGAGATTAAGGATTTATCTGAGGATGACTCAACAGTAACTGTAAAAATCAGTAAAGATGGCTTCCTCACCAGAGAAATTGAAGGTGTGGAGGTTTCCGACAAAAGCCTGGGAAGTGCCTCGAAACCTGTAGAAATTTGGGCCGGAGATATGAATGGAGACGGCGCTATCAATATGACTGATGTTAATCGGGTAGCACAGTGTTTCAACACATCATCAAAAAGCCCCAAATACAATGCTACTGCCGATTTTAACAAGGATAACTCTATAAACATGTCGGACATCATGATTATTGCAAACCACTTTAATAAAACCTCTCAAAAATATCCTGCACTGTAATGTAATACTTCTTTAATAACAAGAAAAAGGAGTTCCGCATGCTATGACCTGTTTTGCGGACTCCTTTTTATATATCATGTTCCCCTATTCACGCTCCCCAAAGTGTCAACATATCGAACAAATAAATTACAGAAAAAAATAATATATTTAGTAAACAAAATTTAATAATATAATTTTGCAATATATGTTATTATTTATTGGACTTATAAATGTTGCATTTGAAACAACGGAAGGTATACGGTAATGAAGAAAAAAGTGCTTATTATATCTGCAGCCGCATTAGCAGCGATTGTTATTATTATATCAATAATCAACAATGTATCTCGAACGTGTGAAGTAGAAAAGTGTTTTGAAATTAAAGAGCATTTTACGGATGATGGTACATCGAATTTTATTAAGGATGTTACACTGAAGTTAATTTGTGATAAGGAAATCAAATCTACCAGCATAATAGCAAAAGCATATGGGTTTAGGAATCTCCCTAAAAATATATCAAAACATATCGGTGAGCCGCTATATATAAATAGTGTAACAAAATATGAGCAGGCCGCCATTAAAGTAAAGTATAATCCTGAGCTTATAGACGGATTCAACATAAATAAGCTTATTGCATTGAGATATGATGATGGAATAAAGAAGTTTCAGGTTCTTAAAACTACTCTGGATATAGATAATAATACATTAAGTTTTGAAACCTACAGGCTTGGAGAATTTATACTGGTTGAAAACAATGTAAGTCTAAAGACCGGCGAATATATTGGTGTGAGCGAATATCAACCGGATTTGCCGGACAATAAAACAAAAGCTGGCAATAGTATTTATGATACCGTAGTTTACGGAGGAACATCAGCCGGGGTTATAGC
>JAEZNF010000634.1 GCA_023441845.1 Bacillota bacterium
CTTCCCCAGGTCCTGTCTACAAATTGGTCGCAGATAACAAAATCTCCGGGTTTTATATCGGCACGTAAACTTCCTGATGCCGTCGGACCGATTATTCCGGTCACTCCAAGCTGCTTCATAGCATAAATGTTTGCTTTGTACGGTACCATATGTGGCGGTAAATGATGATTTTTGCCGTGGCGTGGAAGAAATGCAATTCTTTTGCCTTCAAAAGTTGCAAGTGATATTTTATCGCTGGGCTTCCCATAGGGTGTATCGACATCAATTTCCTCAACGTTTTCGAGAAACGAATAAAAACCTGAACCGCCAAAGACGCCTATATCTGCTTTGTGTTCCATATATAACCTCCATATAATTTAAATAATTTTGTAAATATAAGTATATTATATAATAAAAACTGAATCTTTCAATTATTTTTGGATTGAAGGGCATATAAATATACATTTAAAAAGATATGGAGGAATACACATGGCTGAAATACTTTCTACAGAGCTTAAAAGCGATCTTGAAAATATTTATAAGATAACCGGGGACCTTTTAAATATCCTTGAAACAAAAGATTTTGATAAAGAAAGTGAGGAAATAAAGGAAATGCTTTCCCTTATAAAGTTCAGACTGGAGGATATTGAAGGGACACTGCAAAAGGATATTTATAACTGTGATTACCTTATAACAAAAATAAAAACCATATATAATTAATTCGATTTAGGGGAATTATAGCTTTATGGAGGTTTGTCGGATGACGGGCAAGAGAGGGCTTTTAAGCATTATTAGCAAAAAAATTGATGATATTTCTTTAAATATGGAAAAGGCAAAATTTGATGAGTATGTATACTATCTGGAGCATCCTAAAAAAATGTTATATACCAATTTTATGGGAGGTATGGCAAGGGGATTTGGCATGGCTATAGGTTTTACACTTCTTGGTGCGGTTGCGGTATATTTACTTCAAATAGTTGTAAAATGGAAACTGCCTGTGATTGGCGAGATTATTACGGATATAGTAAATATTGTACAGGATAATTTAAGTAAAACTGGAGGCAGGATTAAGTGAATACTAATACTACTAATCAATTGAAAGAGTCGCTCTTAAAGCAAGGACGCGAAATTGAACACACTATAGAAATGATGAAAGAGAATAAAACCGCGGAGCAGGATAAATACTCTCCTACAGAACTTTCCAATTACGACAATCATCCTGCTGAAATGGGAACACAGCTGTATCAAATGGAATTTGACAATGCTATAAGAGTTCATGAAGAACACCTGCTTAAAGAGATACATGATGCACTTGGAAGAATGGAGGACGGAACATACGGCAAGTGTGCATTTTGCGGAGAGGAGGTCGATGTAGAGAGGCTTAAGGCACTTCCTTACACCAGACTCTGCATAGACTGTGAAGAAAGCAAGACCGTTGATCCTGAGATACTTAGAAACACACGCCCTAATGAGGAGCTTGTTCTGGATGCTCCATTCGGGAGGAAATACCTTAATAAACAGGAAGATGACGAGTATGAAGGGCTTGACTACCTGAATGACCTTGTAAAGTACGGAACCTCGGATGGGCCTCAGGACATGGGCGGATATCATGACTATGATGAGTTTTATACAAATGAAGTGGACAAACAGGGAATTGTAGACGATATGGATCAGGTTTCAAACGACGAGTACAAAAGACAGCTGCCTGATTAACCTTAAATTGTTTTAGACCATCATTAATGTCCTTCTATATTGAAAAAGAGGTAAAAGACGTATAGGTTCTTAAGTCTATTACCTCTTTTTATTCTGCTTATCTAAAGATAACGAACTCTATAACTTGATTAATTCTGAAGCTGGTCACTGCGCCAAGCTAGCGTTGCTCGTCCATGCAACCTGGGCCGAAAAATCGGCAGTTGGGATTTTGTAGGCCGAAGTAAATTAAGTTTTAGAGTTCGGTATCTATATATGTTGCGAATAAGATTTTACATATTAAATGTAGTTAAAGCATCTGCATTCTAAGGCTAAAGATTGAATTTTTCGCAACAGATGAATCAATGAAAATATTTTGCAATATCTAAATTGAGTGTGAAATGTTTTAAGCTATAAAGTTGTTTGTCTTAAACCAGGTTGTGCAATTAGGGTATTCTTTTAAGCTTTACAAGATCTTTTGGCTATTGTACACTATATAAAAGAATAGAGAGCCTCTATATTAAGCAGATTTCATGCTTACTTAGACGGATTGTTTTATAAAAAGGTGTAGAAAGGTATTGTGTTTTGAGTAATAAATATTCAGGTGCGAGTGATATCAAGCCAAAGTTGATGTTCATTCTATTAATTATCACATCGGTTACAGATGGAATAGCCCAGGGGATTTTGCTTCTACAGGAAAAAATCGCCCAAAACCCTCTTAGAGCGTCTGACTTTGAAATAACGGTGATTAGCGTTATTGCTTCAACAACCATCATTTTTTCGCTGCTGTTTACATTGCTGTATGCCAATAAGAGCAAAAAATGGCTGCTTGTCTTTGGGTATATGGCAGGCAGGCTTATTTTTTTGTTCAGCTTTATCGTAAACGATTCCTCGGTATTTTTAGTTTTTCTTTTTCTGTATCACTCGGTGTTTGCAATACAGATTCCTGTAACCAATAGCTTTTTCCCTTACTTTTTTAATGGGAGAAGCGGATTTTACTTTGGTATTGTACGCAGCATACTTATGTTTTTTATGATGATAACCTCAATAATTGTCGGCAATATACTGGATTTAAACCCCTTAATGTTCAAGTATATTTTGTCTGTAATAGCTATTGCCTCGTTTATTACTTATGGAATCTTTTTCTATATTGAGTCAAAGGTTGATTACACTGCTGTGGCAGAAAAGAAACCGGTATCTTTTCATAAATCAATGTTTTCAATTATGAAGAATACTGATTTTGTCGTTTTTGAGGCTATATTTATGATTTATGGCTTTGCATTTATGATAAGTTTGCCTACCGTAAACTTGTTCATGTTAAATGCCTTAAAGCTGTCTAACCTTGAAATGGCTAATGCTAAAGGCATTTATGCGCAGCTTTTTATGATTTTAACCATGCCTTTTGCAGGGAAAATATTTGACAGAATGAATATATGGAAAGTTGGAGCCGTCTCTTATGGCATACTGATTTTATATCCTTTGTTTTTTATACTGTCAGACGTCGGCATGTACAAATACTTTGCGTATTTGGGACTTATTTTTTATTCATTGGGGCTAAGCGGGGTAGGAATGTTATGGAATCTGGGAACAATGAGCTTTTCCGGAGATGAAAATCCGCTTATTTACCAGGGAGTTCACCAGTCGCTTACAGGGATAAGAGGCTTTATAGGGCCTCTGCTGGGATATTATCTGATATCAAGATTCGGATACCTTTTAAACTTTTATCTGGCGCTAATTTTGTTTTTTATTGCTGCTGCATGGAGTGCCGGTTTTTATATCAGGCAAAAACGCGAAGATTGATAAAATGTTTTTGATAATAGTTCGTTCTTATCTTTTATAAAAGCGTATTGTGAAGGCTCAATTTTATTATCAACCCAGGTTTTAACAGCCACAAAAATTATAGCAGCAATAAATATGACGGCAATCATTCTTCTTCTTGGAAGTTTCATCAGAAAAATTACACCAACTTTCTGTAATTTTTGTATCAATTACTATCATTTATATCTTAAAAATGATGCTCAGTCAATATATCTTATATCTTGTCTGATATACTGTTGTATTTTTAATAGTGTCTCTTGCTGGGATTATTTGTCATCTGATTTTTTCTATTCTACAGTACCGTTTGACAAAAAACTTTTTTGGAAGGTTTTATAATATACATAAAGATTGTGCTCTTTGAATATAAGTAAATTAGGATTGTTCTATTGTGAGGTTTGCCTGTGGAGATATATTTGGACGTACTTTTCTTAGAGAATGTCATAATAAACTATTTTATACTGTTGGTTACCGCAAAGCTTTCCAGGGCAGGAACATCCAGTCTCAGGCTGACTATAGGAGCTGTCCTTGGAGCATTGTATGTAATAGTATTGGTAATGCTTCCGGGAATGAAGATTTACGGTACTATAGCAGCTAAAGTTCTTTTATCGATGGGGATTGTTGCAGTAACCTTCACCCCTGAAAAGGTAAAAGCGTTCTTTAAGATTTTGGCATTGTTTTATCTTTCTACATTTATATTTGCGGGTGCATCCCTTGCTTTCATTTATTTTAACCAGAGCGGGGGGATTGTCAGAAACGGCATAGTATACGTGTTTTGGAACTCCAAGTGGGTAATACTGATACTTGCACTTGTAATGGCGGGGATAATTGTAAAAATATTTTTGGAGGTTATCCAGAATAGATTTGTCAGAGAAAAGCTTTTGATGCCGCTTAGAATATCGTTTGAAAGCAAGGTTATTGAGCTTGCAGCTCTGGTTGATACCGGTAATTCGCTTCACGACCCTTTGACGAATACGCCAGTTATAGTGGTTGAGTTCCGTGCAATAAAAGATATTCTGCCTAAGGATATTCAGAATATATTTAAGGAATCAAAGGAAGAGGACCTGGACAGTATATCTGATGTTGTTTCCCAATCCAAATGGTTTTCGAGGTTCAGACTGATACCTTTTACCTCTCTTGGGAGAGAAAACGGCATGCTTATCGGTTTTAAACCCGATTTCATTGAGATTGGGGAGAATGAAAATAAAAAGGGGGTAAATAATGTAGTTGTAGGCATCTATAACAAGGCATTGTCAAAGAATGAGAGATACGTGGCACTTTTAAGTCCTGAGCTTTTTTAAAAGCTCAAAAATTAATAAAGAATCATATTGCATGAGGAGATGAAGAAATGTTTTTTACAAAAAAGCTGAAGCTGCTGGTTTTAGTAAAATACTTGAACTTATTAAAGAAGTTTAAAATAAATAAAGGCTTCCCGATTCATTATATTGGTGGAAGCGAAGCACTACCGCCGCCTTTAAGCAATGATGAAGAAAGCTATCTTCTTAATAAGCTGGAAAACAGTGATTATGGCGTAAAAAGTATTCTAATTGAGAGAAACTTAAGGCTGGTTGTTTATATAGCAAGGAAGTTTGATAATACGGGAGTAGGGGTTGAAGACCTGATATCTATCGGCACTATTGGCCTTATAAAGGCAATCAATACATTCAATCCTTCAAAAAACATCAAACTTGCAACCTATGCATCACGCTGCATAGAAAACGAAATTCTTATGTATTTAAGAAGAAATAACAGGATTAAGACTGAGGTATCGATAGATGAACCCTTAAATATTGACTGGGATGGAAATGAACTGCTTCTTTCGGATATTCTAGGTACTGAAAATGACCTTATACATAGAAGTATTGAAGACGAGGTAGACAAAGAACTTCTCAATACGGCCATAAAAAAGCTTTCAAGCAGAGAAAAGAAAATAATGGAGCTGAGGTTCGGTCTTGAAAGCGGTGTTGAGAAAACACAAAAAGAGGTTGCAGACATGCTGGGAATATCTCAATCATATATTTCCAGACTGGAAAAAAGGATAATCAGCAGACTGAAAAAAGAGATAAACAGAATGATGTGATACTATAATGTGGTTTTTATATTCCATTGATTACTAGGTAGGCCTTAATAAGCTCGAAACCCTGTAATGCCGTTGTGGTGCGGTTTGTCAAGGCCTTTTTGAAATATTTTTATTCGTTTTTACAGTATAAAAAAGACCTCCATGGCAATAATGATATTGTCAGAATTTAATTGCCGGGAGGTTTTTTCTATGCTTGTCAATAAAGTTGAAATATGTGGAGTAAACACTTCAAAATTACCGATACTGTCAAACGAACAAAAAAAAGTACTATTTGAAAGAATGCATAAAGGGGATACCTCGGCAAGGGAGGAATTCATAAGAGGGAACTTAAGACTTGTCTTAAGTGTTATCCAAAGGTTCAACAACCGCGGAGAATATGTTGATGACCTTTTCCAGGTTGGGTGTATTGGCTTGATTAAAGCCATAGACAATTTTGACGTTTCACAAAACGTGAAATTCTCTACTTATGCTGTTCCGATGATAATCGGAGAGATAAGAAGGTACTTAAGGGACAATAATTCCATCCGTGTTAGCAGATCGTTAAGAGATATTGCATATAGAGCTTTGCAGGTCAAGGAAAAGCTCACTACCAATAATTCAAAGGAGCCTACGATAGACCAGATTGCTCAGGAATTAAAGTTGCCTAAGGAAGATGTCGTATTTGCCCTGGATGCAATTCAGGATCCGATATCTCTTTTTGAATCGGTATATCATGACGGCGGGGATGCAATATTCGTAATGGATCAGGTAAGTGACGAGAAAAACCATGATGAAAACTGGCTTGAGGGAATTGCTTTAAAGGAAGCGATGAGGCGTTTAAACGAGAGAGAGAAGCTTATATTGAATCTTCGCTTTTTTGAAGGAAGGACACAGATGGAGGTTGCCGATGAAATAGGAATTTCCCAGGCACAGGTATCCAGATTGGAGAAAACTGCTCTAATGCATATGAAGAAGTATATTTGATCCTTTTTGAGGAATCGGAAGTCAAAGCCGACAAAGGCACTATTTTAGACGGTTTTTTCCGGAATCGGTACTATATTAAAGGCTGTTGACAAAAGTGGTGTCAACAACCTTTTTTTGTGTTACAATAATACCGTCTATATGTTTCGTGAAAAACATTTTACATTTCCAATTCTATTTTTTCGCGAAATCATATACCTTGATACATTGAACGCGCAACACTTAATGAAAATTCTTTCGGGCGTTCAATATAGAATATAAAAGATTGGGAGGGAAATTAAATGAAGTGTCCGTATTGTGGCTATGTAGAGGATAAGGTAATAGATTCGAGACCGACAGATGAAAATTCCGCGATAAGGAGAAGGCGGGAATGCTCAAAATGCCAGAGGCGTTTTACCACCTATGAAAAAGTCGAAAGTGTGCCGCTGATAGTTATTAAAAAGGATAAAACCAGACAGCTTTTCGATAGAGAAAAGCTTCTGAACGGACTGCTTCGGGCCTGCGAAAAAAGGCCGGTTTCCATAGAAGATCTGGAGAGTCTTGTAAACAACATTGAAAGTCAGATATGCAATTCTTTTAAGAGGGAGGTTACTTCCCAGGAAATAGGAGCAATGGTTATGGAGAAGTTAAAAGACTTGGATGAAGTGGCATATGTCAGGTTTGCCTCGGGCTACAGGCAGTTTAAGGA
>JAEZNF010000083.1 GCA_023441845.1 Bacillota bacterium
TTCTTTCTCTGGAACAATTGCATACATATCTGCAAGGGCTCTTATCGTAAATTTTTAAATCCAATCCGTCAAAAATCATTTCAAGTATGTTTTCCGGGTTGTTCCCCTCTGTCAATAGCTTTGTAACCGGAGGAATTGAATTTATCCTGTTTTCAAGCTCGGTTATAACCCCTTCTTCTGCTCCCGGCATTACCTGTATTAAAAAACCTCCTGCGGTATCTACGCTCTCGTCTGCATTGATAAAAACACCCAATGACACCACTGATGGCAACTGCTCCGAATAATAGAAATAGTATGCCATATCTTCGGCTATTTCTCCCGATACAAGCTTAACATAGCCAATATAGGGTTCCTTTAAACCCAGATCCTTGATTACATTAACATAGCCTTCTTTACCTACAGCAGCCGAAACATCAAGCTTTCCGCTGCTATTAAGTTCAAGGCTTACATCGGGGTTATATACATACCCTCTTAAATTAGCAGCTGAGTCGGATACTACTATTATTCCGCCTAACGGACCGTTTCCCCTGATCTGTATAGTTAATTTATCTTTTTCGCCCTTCAATAATTTTGACATCAGTCCCGCTACGGTAAGAGTTCTTCCAAGCGCGGCAGATGCTACCGCTGATAAGGAGTGAGTCATTTGTGCTTCTTTTACAATATTTGTAGTAACAGCAGCTAGCGCCCTTATTGTGCCACCGGCAGCTGTCGCATTAATTATATAATCTTCCATAATGAGTATTCCTTCTCTTTCATAAAGTTTTTAATTATAATTGAAAACCCCGGTATATGATTTACATACCGGGGTGGATTCATCGGCCATACAACTATTTATAACTAGGTGTTTAAGTAATATTACATCACCTTTTGAACTTTAGCAGCCTGAGGACCTTTTGCGCCTTCAACTACTTCAAATTCAACTTCTGCACCTTCTTCAAGTGTTTTAAAGCCATCCATAGTTATTGCTGAAAAATGTACAAATACATCATTTCCGCCATCTCTTTCGATAAAGCCAAAACCTTTTTCAGCATTAAACCATTTTACTCTTCCTCTTTCCATCCTATAACTCCTCCTGAAATAAATACTTTTAGTTAGTAAGCATTTACTTGCTGTACTAATTCTATAATAGTTTATCATACCAATTAACAGCTTGTCAATCTGATATTTCAAATTAACTTTATGTAAACTAAGTAAATTCTCATGTTTTCCACAAATACTTCTCTAAGTCTATTGTTCCATTTTCGCTTATAATTATACCTTC
Organism: Bacillota bacterium; assembly: GCA_023441845.1. Lineage (GTDB taxonomy): Bacteria > Bacillota > Clostridia > Acetivibrionales > DSM-2933 > JAEZNF01. Next base: position 1,262 of record JAEZNF010000083.1, read on the forward strand.
ATCCTCAAGCAATTTTTTCTGTATCTCCATTCCACCGAAGGCGAAACTGCCGCTCAATTCTCCCTTCCTGTTAACAACTCTGTGGCAAGGCACTATTCCCCGGTATGGATTGGAATGGAGGGCCCAACCCACAATTTTGGCCTTCCTGGGTTCGCCTATAAGGCCGGCTATCTGTCCATACGTAGCAACATTCCCCTTCGGTATCTTTTTTACAGCCTCGTAAACCTTTTCAAAAAAAGACATTTCTTCCACTCCTGTTTTACTACCCATGTATTTTTATTAAATATACTATGTTTCGCAAAAAACATTTTACATTTCTAATCCTATTATTCGCAAAATCATATACCTTGATTCATTGAACGCGCAACACTTTATGATAATTCCTTCGCGCGTTTAATATATTTTATTTTTATCATTAAAATACATAAGAAATTTATTACAAGTATATTATGTTAACTAAAACATTTGATAGTTTTTCTAAATAATTGAATGTATACCTTTTTCGCTTTGTTAAATACTGGGATTGGTTTACAATAAAATCTACTTCCTACACACAAAGAAAATTCTTTGGGAATTTTTTGTCGGTTTTATATAAGTTAAATCATTATACTTGTCCAATAAAACCATATTTTCGTTTTTAATCATCTGTTCCATATCACTAACCGAAAATGCTCTTTCATAATGAGTCTCGTCATATCTTTCATATTTTCCCTGATCATTTTTAACAAAGAAGGTTAAATCAAACTCACATATTTTTCTTGCTTTATCATAGCTGTTTTGCCATATATAGCTGATTTCTTCATTCACCTCATAAAACACATTATCCCCCAAAACCTTTTCCAGCTTAAACTCCGAGTTTATGTCAAATATAAATAATCCGCCAGGATTCAGATAGTTTTTGACCAATTTGAAAAGTTTCTTTACATCTCTTTTATGGGTCAGGTAGTTAACGGTATCCGTTAAGCATATAATGGCATCTACAGTCCCATAAAGCTCGAAATCTGTTATATCCTGATTTACGTAAAGTATATCACAGCCATTCTTTAAAGACTTTTCTTTGGCGCAGGACAGCATGTCGTATGATTTGTCCACCCCGATCATATCATAACACTTCATTGCCATTTCAATGCAAAAATTCCCTGTTCCGCACCCCAGGTCCAATATCAGAGACGGTTTGATACCGTTTGCATCAAATATCCCCTCAATGTAGTCAGCCCTCTTTTTATAATCAACATCATACATAAGCTTATCGTAAATGTACGCAAAATTGGTATATATCTCTAACACCCCTTTATTGTGATAAAACTAAAACAT
>JAEZNF010000100.1 GCA_023441845.1 Bacillota bacterium
CCTCGTATATTGATGCCGCAGCCTTTATGTACCTGTAAGCCTGTGCGAACAGCCTTCCAACTTCTTTATTGTCGTTTAATACGCCTTCCTTGTTTGCACGGATGCCCTTTTCATCCCAAAAATCCCCCAGATGAATTATTTCATCCACTGCACCGGGATTTTTTGGGTCGACAACATGTGGTGCGGTCTTTTTAGCACAAATTTACCATTTATATTTAATAAGTCTTTAAAATTTGTCCAATGACAATGATTTTTTTGACTTTGACTTAAATCTTTGTATATGTTATTATGTATTCTGCATTTGTCAAATGTACGGGGTCGTAATGTGTAATGTTTTTTAGAATACACAGGAAAAGAGTTTTTTTGTTTACGTTTTGGGGGTATGGTCATGTCAGGTATTAGAAGTACTATTTCCTATCGCAGGGGCTTCTTCAATAAAAAAATACTTTTATTAATCATAATAATTTCATTTGTTATGAATCCGGTATGTGCTCCAACAACCGGCACGGCCGATGCAAATAAAGAATTCAGCGATATAAGATCAAATGATTGGTTTTATCCGACAGTAATGAAGTTAGTGAATTCAGGCGCGATATCAGGTTTTCCGGATAGGACCTTCAGGCCTAATTCTCCCATAACCAGGGCTGAATTTGTTAAAGTCCTGATAGACGCTTTAAAAATGCCTATTAAGAAGGGTTATTATTACACTGATACTAAAGACCATTGGGCTTCAGATTATATATCTACAGCAATAGTCAAAGGTATTGTTTCAGAGAATGCAGCCAACGATGTATTTATGCCCGACCAATCAATAAACCGTCTTGACATGACAAGAATGATGTTATCAGCTTTGAAAGTTGAGAGTGTTGAAGATGAAAGCCCGTTTGTCGATATTTCTGATGAAGCGGCTACCTCTGCTTTTAGTGAATGTCTGGTTATGGGCAGTATGGATAACGGAAACAGATACTTTTTCCCATATGAAGATGCAACAAGGGCTGAGGTAAGCGCAGTCATAATAAGGGCTGTCGAATATAAAAAAAATCCGGAGGCTTATAAGAAAAAGGAGCTGTATGATATGCTGGTCAAACCTTCTGCTGTTATGGCCACGGTAACTAATAATACAAAACTGTACTCTAATTGCTCTTTGTCGTCCAAAGCTATCGGAGCGCTTGAAGCAGGCACAAAAGTTGAAATTATATATGGTATTTCGGCAAAATGGTTCAATATTTCTACCGGAAACAAGACGGGTTGGATTCAAAGGAGTGCGCTATATATACCCGCCGATCCACCGACAAATATCAGCAGGATGACGGCAGAACAAATGGAGGGGTATGTTAATTACAAGGGCTTTAAGAGCAACTCTCCGTATTTTGTCTGGGTTGATATTGACAGACAGATTACAAATGTTTTCTTGGGAACCCAGGGAAAATGGAAGCTGAATAAAACAATGGAGTGTTCAACCGGCAAGAATGAGACTCCGTCAATAAGAGGTTTATTTACAATATCGCAAAGAGGAAAATCGTTTTATAATCCCACATATGGAAGCGGTGCAAAGTATTGGGTCAGATATAATAACGATTATCTTTTTCATTCTATCGCTTTTGATAAATATGGGAATATCAAGGATCCCACTTTAGGGAAAAGAGCATCCACTGGCTGCATAAGGATGTCGGTTGAGGACAGCAGCTGGTTCTACAATTACATTCCAAAGGATACAGCTGTATGGGTGTTCTAGTCCGGTGCATCTCAAATACATCAATAAGGAAAAATATAGACAACAAATCCTATTGCGCTATATTTACTCGCCTTCATAATGCCCAATTTTTTTATTATAGATAAACTTTTATAATCTGATTTATCTATTGCTCAAAAAGCGTTAAGACATCGCTATTTTTCGCAGTGGTTGCATTAGGGTATAAAGTTGTTTGTTTTTAGGAAAGCTGCAATACATTTGAAATTGTATCATTTGTGTATTTGCTCAGAGACAACATTCCATAAAAAGTTGTTGTAAATTGATAATTCGTTATAACCTGGACAGTACATTTAAATATATTTCATTTTTCATATTTATTAAAGATAAACAACTTTAAACCTTATAGTAACTATTACGAAAAATAGCGATGGCTTAACGCTTTTTGAGTAATGGATAAGTTGTTTATCTAAAAATCAAAGTCTGAAAGTTGCATAGATAATCTAAAGGGTTAAGTTATCAGATATAGAAGGACTTACCGATATATGCAAGGATCTAAATGGAATATATAATTTTGGCACAGTTATGATCCATATGGATAATTAAGATAAAATGAAATCTTTAAAACATTAATTGGACAAAAACTCACCTGAATATAATTAAAAGCAGGTATAATTTGGAGTGAGTTTATGAAAAAGAAGTTTGATTACATAGTCGAAGAACATTTTAAAAGTATTGGCACGGATGAATTTGAAAAAAGGAAGAAAGTTTTAGAAGATATAATTGTAAGTATTATTAAGAAGGAAGAAATGAAGAGAGTATTATGATAAGGCTCGTTACAGGCCAAGGGGCTGTTACAAAATGCCTCTTAGCCACATTATTTAGTACAGGATTTAAAATTCCGGTACCGGATATAGTGGTTAAGCGGCATTATGCAACAGCCCCCATGTTTTTGGGGGGACTTTAAATGGCCAAAGTTGCAGTCTATTGCCGCCTGTCTGATGAGGATAGAAATAAGCTTAAGGCATCGGATGATTCCGAAAGCATACAAAACCAAAAGAATCTTCTTGTAAAGTATTCTCTAGAAAGGGGATGGGATATATATAGGATATATTCTGACGACGACTATTCAGGTCTTGATGCAGACAGGCCCGAATTCAACCAGATGCTTAAAGACGCGGAAGATAAAAAATTCGATATCATTTTATGTAAGAACCAGGCCAGATTTACAAGGGATATGGAGCTTGTAGAAAAATACCTGCACAAAAGGTTTATTGAATGGGGGATCAGGTTTGTCGGTTATAGTGACAACTGCGATACCGATAACATGGGGAATAAAAAGCAGCGGCAGATAATAGGTCTGACCAATGAGTGGTATTGTGAAGAAATTTCGGAAAACATAAAGACAATACTTAACCTAAAAAGGAGCAAAGGCCAATTTATAGGCAGTTTTGCTTCATACGGTTATATGAAGGATCCAAACAACAAAAACAGGTTAGTTGTAGATGAAAATGCGGCTCGTGTGGTTAGAATGATTTTCAACCTGTATCTCGAAGGCTATGGAGCGCAACATATTGCCTGTATTCTTAATGAAAAAGGGATACCAAATCCTGCAAAATACAAAAAGGAGACGGGACTAAATTATAAGAATACAAGTAAAATCGATGACCAAGGCCTATGGAATAAGACAACAGTCAAAAGAATACTGAAAAATGAGATTTATGTTGGAAACATGGTCCAGGGAAAACGGAGAAAATTGAACTATAAATCAAAAAAGGTGATTGCTGCACCTGAAACCGAGTGGATAAAAGTTTTGGATACACATGAAGCGATTATCAAGAAGAGCTTATTTGATGAAGCTAAAAGACGTATGGATCTAAGGCAAAGAAGCACGGGAGAGGGTAAGGCGCATATGCTTGCAACAAAAGTCATATGTGCAGACTGTGGCAGTACAATGAATAAGGTAACTGCATACGGTGAAGGCGGGGTATACTCATATTTGAGGTGCAGGATGCACACTACCGGTACGGGAAAGAAGATGTGTACAAGCTGCTCAATAAGATTGGACGCGCTGCAAAGCCTGATTATAAGTAAATTGAAAAGCTATTTTGCTGCTTACCTGGATGATGTCAGGGTTTTATACAAGCTGCAAGCTGAAACTATGCCTGATGAAAAGGTAAAGCACCTTAAAGTTGAGTTAAAGAATACCGACTACTGGATTTTGAACAATTCAAAGGTCATGAAATCCCTCTACATTGATAAAGTTAACGGTATAATAAACCATGATCAATTCCTTGAATTAAATAAAGGTATTTTACTTGAAAAGGATGGTTTAAAGAGAAGAAGGGAGAACATAGAGAAGCAGTTGAACGAGTTGAATGAGAAATCATATAATACTTACAAATGGACCGAAATTATAAGAAAGTACCTGGATATGGAGGCTCTGGAGAATATTCCGTTGGGTGATTTTGTGGACTTTATTGAAGTGGGGAAAAGGGATAAAACAACAGGAAAGCAAAGGGTTAGCATTCACTGGCTTTTTTGATATCCAGGGAATGCCCTTAAATAAGTATTTGCACTTTTTTATTTGTGTTTAAAATACTCTTTCATGTGGTGCGGTTCCATCTAAAAGCGCAACCCCGATAGATGGTATTACAACGCCATCCAAACTGTTATTATCGCTCGAACAGTGCATAAATTCTATGTCATATCCCTTTTCCTGCATTTCCAGGCCGATTTTTTTCATGAAAGTGGATTTTCCGACACCGGGCCCCCCTTTAATACAAAAAATCCTGGTTGCCTCTTCCTGCCCTAATATGTACTGGTAATAGCTGAAGAATCCCTGGGATGTATTACCACCAGGGAACATATGCCTTATCTTTCCTTTTGACACTAAAAATCCCTCCGTTAGAATTGATATTTTGAACCTATTATTAAGATATGCAGATAGGCGGGTTATGTGATGAAATATAAGCTTAAGCCAGCTACGGCCGAAACATATAGATCCTTTTGGCAGCGCGGTTATGTGATTGCCTTTATATACATAAATAATTTAATACATGAAGATGAGCCTTGCCGGATTAATTTAGGGTAAACTGTATTACATTTGTTTAAGTTTTTTAGCATGGATGTTGCTTTTTTCTTGACATTTTACATTTATTTAACATAAACTCAATACGTCAACTTATATGAGCGTTTGACAAATTGAGTACAAGTTTAAATAAATTGTACTTTGCTGAACACAGTACCTTGGTAAACTGCCAACCTGTGATAGTGCAAAAAATATCTCCGGATTTAAAGATACTAATGAGATTCCGGAATTTGCATTTGGGGCAATTACAGTGTTTGTAAAAGCCAGCATTATTAACGGAAATAACGGGTACATTTTGCCAAAAGCCGATTCTAACCGTGCACAGATGGTTCAAATACTGTATCAGCTTCTTTCAAAGCAATGATTTAGGGAATTGTTTGTGAATTTTGCGTATATACGCAATATTTTTTTATAATTCCTTTTGTGCTATGAACCTTGCAACGCCATCTTCATTATTGTTTGCGATTATGCCGGTTGCCATTTCCTTTAATTCTTCAACGGCATTCGACATGGCATAGCTCTCTTCGCAAGCTCTAAAGAGAGGTATATCATTAAGATTGTCACCAAACCCAACAACTTTATCAAACCTTCCGTACTTACGCAAATATTTTGCTGCATTATACTTTGAAGCGGCGTTGCTGTGTATCTCAAGATACCACTGGTCATTAGCGTAAATGTCCCTATAAAGCACAGAATCTATATTGGGGTATTTTTTTAAGCTGTTAAAAGCAGAAATCAGTTTGTCGTATTCATTAATCACGGCAAAGTATACGGTTTTTCCGGTGGAGACCTTATCTAAAAAGCTTTCCGTCTGTTCAAACGATTTGTAATATCTTGTGATGCGCTCATCATAAAAATCCTTAAGAGCCTGCGTATTTAAAGCTTCGTAATAGGTTGTAAGGTCGTTGTTATTTATGGAATACATGAATCCGGTCAAAGAGTGCTCTTTCAACACACGTATGACATTAATAACTGTTTCTTGGGGTATGGATTCGATTTTAATGTAATTACCGTTGGGTATATCATATACTACAACCCCGTTCATCAGGACAACAGGGAGGTTTAAATTTAAACCCGATAATATTTTTACAGCTGATGCCGCAGTCCTTGCGGTTGCAATGGAAAAATGGACCCCCTTTTTTATAAGGGAGTTCAGGGTGTCCCTTGTATATTCACTTACATCTTTATTGCTGTTTAATAGAGTTCCATCCAGATCCGATATATATAAAGTCTTTGTTTTCACAGCTTTATTCTCCGCTTCTTTGATTTATTAGCCTGTATAATGATGGCTTACTATACTTATATAGGCCTTTTTTATTTTTTAGTTACAAATTTGTTCATGTTATATTCTAGCAAAAACTTAATTTACATGATATATAGAAATTAATTTTTCACATCAAAAAAGCAGTATAAAATCATAATGAGATAAACATCCTATAAATAACACAGGAAATAAAGCGAAAATGGTTTCTTAATTTAAAATATATATAAGGAGAGTTGCTATGCCCAGATTAAACGAGGCCGAAAAGGTTGGATTAAGGGACAGTGAAACCAGAAAACTACTTGCTGTTTACCCTCATAAGCCGGAGGGGTCTGATGCTGAGATAGAAGACAAGGTAAAGAATTGGTTCTACCGGCAAAGCTGCTCGGCTGAGGAACAGTTGAGAAACTGTTTTGTGGATGCGGTTGCAAAAGAGGAAGTAAAATAGTTATGGGGTTATTCTAAAATTGGTAATATTTCCGGAGAAAAATCGGTTAAAGGACTAACGGCCTTTAAAGATATATCTCCGGACTAATTTATATGCTATTTTTAATAACAGAGTTCTTTTAAATAACCTTAATTTTGCCATAAATAAATTCTCCATCATCATTATATTTTATTTATATAATTTACAAGAGAATTTTAATTATGCAGGAATATAATGTGAAATGCCATGTTTCGATTTGTGTTATAAAGACGCTGTTTCGGTAGTTTGCTGCCTATGAGATGAATTTATTAATTAATAATAAAGAATAATAAAATATATACAGATGACATTCCTATTGTGTAGATAAAAAATGATTTCCTGATCCTGGGCTTAACTACTTCCAGATCAAAGTTTATGCAGCCTGGGATTAAAAAACCGAAAAGCATACTGAGTAGAAAGGAGAATATAAATTCAAAGCCTGATTTAATTGCGAAAATAACTGCCGGTACTATATTAGCGTAAAAACAGCAGGAAATTAGTTTGCGTTCTTTCAATAAGCCAGGTATACGCCACCAAACATATACAAGACTGCCGTAAGGTGCAAAGGAAAGGTTTATAACAGCAGATATCGGGTTAAAAAGGAATAATGAAGGCAAGAACCCTCCAAGAAGAACTAATAAATATTTTTTTGTTCCCAAATTTCCTTCTATTTTCTCACCAATAATAAAAAAGGTAAATACAGGAACTCCAAATAGTATAATGAATAACAAAAGATTCAGAATCTCATCTATAGAGCCGCTTAATACAGACAATATTGTAGTACCGGTTGTAGCTATAAGAAATATCATGGCCAGAAAAAGCGAAACATAATTATTAATGGGTGCAGTAATAAATTCATCTTTAAATTCCGAAACAGGATCAATAAATCTTTGCTCCATTAATTGTCCAAAGTCAGGCCGGCTGTTTGTGCCTATGTCCTGATCGGCTTTCATACACCCTGTTAAAACAATGCAGATATTTTCGTAAGGGTGAACGATACCACGGTTCAATACCGTGCTTTTGCTCTCAAGAGACAACACCAAAACTGCATTATTGCCTGCAAGTTTGGAATGGTATTCTTCAATATGTTCAATTAAAACGTTTGAAAGTTCTTTTATAATGAAGATTTTTATGTGATAGGTGTTCTCTGTATTTATAAGACCTATATCACCGGCTTGTTCAGGTGCGTTTTCAAAAGCTCTTGTTACATCCTCTTCTGTGAAGAAGCTGCTGTCAAAGACTTCTATAATGCAGGATGATTCGAATCCGGTTTTATACAGTACACAGTATTTTTCATCAACGATAAAATTGCCGTTTTCGTCTTTTGGGATGTTATAGCACTCGGCGTCAATAAGCTTTTGTGATATGCTGTTAATAAGGGATTGAATATTCATAGCTTCACCTTCTTAAAAGAGTTTGCCATTATGTTTATTTGTTATATAAAAATATATTAATCTGAAGTAATGTGATTTCTAAAGGCGGACATATATTTTTTGAAACATATGGATATATTGTACCATATATTGTAACAATTGTGAA
>JAEZNF010000146.1 GCA_023441845.1 Bacillota bacterium
TCCTGTTCCCGAAAAATAAAAAATACCGATCTTTTTTTGCATAGCCGTCCCCTCCAAAGGTTTTACCCTAAAACATATTAATTTATTTCCCGAACATCATACTGCTTATCATAATATAATCGGTATGTTAATAATTATGACTTCTATGAAGTTATTTAAGTATTGCATTTGTTAACTTATATAGAATATATACTCAAGTACATTATATTATTATTATAATATTTTTTTTCAGAATTTCAAAACAATTTTCTCATTATTTTCGGGCTTTGTGAAATAATTTGTTCCTCATATCGTTAACCTACTTATACTAAAAATCAAGTTTAATAAACACAAATTTCGATCATTTCCAAATCCAATAATATATCATTAAATCAAAAAATAAATCATTAATTTTTTTTGTAAAAAAATTATAATTAGTATAGAGAATATTAATTGATTTGTTTCGGGAATAATTAGTATAAAAGGAAAGTGTGTTGTATGTTGCAATAATAACTTTATTTACATATATTAATTTTAAGTAAGTCCATCTTTCCTGAAATATTTACTAAACAAAAAGGCTGTTATATGATTAACAGCCTTTTTGTTTAGTTCAATAGAGTTTTTTTGTTGTTCCCAAACATAAGCAAGGAGCATATCATGGCTATATTGGTTACTGGAGGAGCAGGATACATCGGAAGCCATACGGTTTTAGAGCTTCTTAATATGTCAGAAGACATAGTGGTAGTGGACAACCTTCAAAGCGGGCACAAAAAAGCTGTTCTTGGCGGTAAGTTATATCTTGGGGATATCCGGAGCGATTCGCTTCTGGACAATATCTTCAGAGAAAATGATATTGAAGCCGTAATCCACTTTGCAGCCGATTTCTTTTTCGGAGATACTTTTATTGATTCAATCAAGCATTATAACAATAACGTAGTCTCAACTGCCAAATTATTAAGCAAAATGAAAGATTACGGAGTCAATAAAATAATCTTTTCATCTACAGCAGTAACTTATGGAGAGCCTGAAGCAATCCCGATTATTGAAAGCGAAAAGACAATTCCCAACAATCCGTACGGTGAAACCAAATTAGCAGTGGAAAAGCTTCTTAAATGGGCCGATGAAACCTATAATATCAAATATGTCTCATTGAGATATTATAATGCAATCGGAGCTCATAGAAGCGGTATAATAGGCGAAGACCACAACCCTAAAAGGCACCTTATACCAATTATCTTTAATACCGCTTTGGGAAAAAACTCTCTGGTGTACATATATGGAGACAATTACTCTACGTCTGACGGAACTTTGGTAAGAGACTATATACATGTATCGGATTTGGTTCTGGCGCATTTATCAGCGCTTAATAAGCTCAGATCAGTTGGAAAAAGTGATATATACAACGTAAGCTATGGTAAAGGCTTTTCAGTAAAAGAAATGCTTGTTATGGCCCGGGAAGTCACCGGTGTAAACATCAATGCTGTTGTTACACACAGGAAGCCGGGATATCCATCCGTCCTTATCTCATCACCTGCAAAAATAAAAGAAGAGCTTAACTGGACACCAAAATATAATGACATGAGAGAAATATTAGACACTGCCTGGAGATGGCATAAATATAACCCTAATGGTTTTAATGATCAATAATTAATTATAATTATTAATTATTATAAATAAACCGGCTGTGAAACACCTGTAATTCAGATGTATTCACAGCCGGTTTTTTGAACTTTAAAAATTACTTATGTAAATTATATAGCTAATTTAATTAATCCTTTATTACTTCCTCACCATTGGAATTTCTGCTGTAAACATGATCTTTAACAGCTTCTTCAATCTGACCTACCGCCCAATGGTTCTGCGGTACATCAACAAATGACGAAACCGCTCCTGTAACCGGTCCTCTATATAGCATTTTGTTAAGCATTGTTACAGCTTCAGACCTCTTCACTTTGTTATTCGGCAGGAACAAACCACCTTCGTATCCGTTAACCAGCTTTAACCTGTAAACTTCTTCGATGTATTTTGATGCCCAATGGCTTCCCGTATCCTTGAAATGCGTTTCAAAAGGAGTCACATCTTTAAGTCCAAGGTATCTATGTATTGCTGTTGCCAATTCAGCTCTTGTTAATGAGGCTGATGGATTAAACTTATTATTTGAACCGGTAAATATACCTTTCTTTGAAACCGCATTTATATAGCCGGCTGCCCAGTGGGTTGAAGGAACATCGGAATACAATTGTTCGCTTCCGGCAGATGTATCAAGATTCAATATGCGCGCAAACATAACAGCAATCTCTGCTCTGGTTATTTCTTTATTCGGCTTGAAAAGCTTACCTTCATATCCAGCCACATATGACTTGTGGGAACCTTTTTCAAAGCTGTCCGAACACAGTAAAACGCTGATTGATGACTTGCCTGTAAAGCTGCCGCTGCTTATTTCAACATTATTGGCAGCAAAAACTTCTGCTTTGTCCAGCTTGCCAACTTTAACGGTATAGGATAACTCTTTTACGGCATTTGGCTCCAGACTGTTAATATTCCACTGGATACTATTATCTTTAACAGTTCCGCCATTGCTATTATCAATTGTAGTAAAATTCGGAATTTCGGCCTTAACAGCTACATCTTCGGTAGCTTTATCCGTTCTGTTTATGTATTTGATAGTATATGTAATTACCTGGTCTTCCTTATAAATGTTTTTATCCGAGCTTACCGAAACTGCAAGATCTACAGGTCCTGAAGCCGGTTTGGCAGTAGCCGGACTTTCTGTTACTGTTACAGATGTCGGGGTAGCAGTTGGTAACACAGAAGCTTCAGGATTTGTTACTATCGGTGGATTGCCTGATGATGGTACCGGCGAAATTACCGGTGGTACAGTTGGAGTAGTTACACCTTTTCCGGCATTTAACACCTGAGGTTGGATTACTGAATAGCCTGTTATTGGTCCTTCACTATTAGCCGCAAACAAAATTATTCCATTTTTTGCATCAGGCATAGTATCAGTTTCTTCAAACCTTATACTAGTTTCTTTCTCCTTTAAGACCCTAAAGCCTATAGTAGTTAACACCCCGGTATTTTCATTAACGCCAGCTGCTTTAAGCGAATCTACATCAAGATATGATCTCCCAAAATTCAAGATACCATTATTGAAATCGTGGCTGGCTATTGATACAGGTGAATAATCAGCAAGTAGCAAAACTGTACCATCTTTTGGTTTATCATAATTTTTTAGATCTTCATATGTATTTAAATTAATCGCAGCTAAAACTTCAGGGTCATATTTAATATTAACCTGATAGCCACGATAATAATCTATATCATTTACCTTGATTGTAGCCTTAACAAATTCGCCTTCTTTTGCATTAGTCTTATCTAGCTCCATGGAAATGTACGAGTTGCTGCCTGCAAAGACACCAGTGACAAGCAAATTACTAAAAACAACAGCTGTAGCCAAGAATAGCATGAATAATTTTTTTACATTCATAATAAATCCCCTTCTTAAATAATATCATTTTTGTTTAATACTTATATATTACATTTTTCGCGGAAGAAACTGCTAATTCTTCCGCGAAAAAAAGTAACCATTTTTAAAATTATTATAACATGTTTTTGTCTATTATTCCATAATATTATTTATTATTGTAAAAAAAACTCAAATAGCGCAAATACGGTTATTTGCTTCCTAAAGACTTCTCATAACCATCGGGAGAAATCAAGTATCTATGGTCGACGGTAGCTTCAGTAATTTGTTCATATGCCCAATGCGTTGAAGTCAAATCACGGAACGATACATCAACGTCCTTTAAAGGACCGCGGTAAGCCATCCTGTTCAACATGGTCATGACCTCACAACGCTTGATTTTATTATTGGGAGCAAATTGTCCTTTTCCATAACCGTTTACCAGCTTCAATCTGTAAACTTCTTCAACATACCCCCATGACCAGTGTCCTATTATATCCGTGAAATTTGTTTCCAGAGGCATAACTTCCTTTAATTTGAGATTTCTGAATATTGCGGTTGCCAGCTCTGCCCTTGATATCTTTTCATTCGGTTTAAATACGTTTCCGTCATAGCCTTTGAAGAGCCCGGCATTTGAAACGGCATTTATGTAATTACAAGCCCAGTGATTTGAAGGCACATCAGTATAAACCTGTTTGTTGTCAGAAACATTAAGCTCAAGTATTTTCGCAAACATTACCGCAACCTCTGCTCTTGTAATATAATCGTCCGGCTTAATGGTATTATCACTATAACCGCTTACGTATTTTATGTGTTTTGGCTGCTCCAATTTTCCCGAGTAAAGCATAAACATGCAAATCGATTTGTTATCATTATTTATCAGCACATTGTCGCTGCTTTCTATAACAGCAGTATTGGAGAATACGGTTTGAGGCTCGGAAAGCTGACCGACTTTCACCTTATACACTATTTCTCCGACTTTACGGTCAGGAAGGCTGTTCAATTTCCATTCAATTTTGTTACCGCTTGCTTTACCTCCCGCTGCGTCCAGCAGAGTTGTTTTTTCAGGTATTTCAGCCGATATGGTAACATTTTCAGCCATTTTATTAAGTCTGTTTAAATATTTAATTGTATAGGTAATTACTTCGTTTTCAGTATAAAGGCGTTTATCTGTCGATAAGTTTATAACCAGGTCGGCAGGAATACCAGCCGGCAGGTTGTCTGGTAAATTCTCCTTCAAAACGATAATGGAA
>JAEZNF010000181.1 GCA_023441845.1 Bacillota bacterium
GTATATATGTTTTTGAAAACTGGCATTATTAAGATATGTATATATCGCAATATCTTCTTTCAGTCTTTTCTTCCGCATGGTTCTAACTTTAACCTTATCGGAATCCTTATGCCTTTTCCTGCTATTATAATACTCAAAAAAGGGTTCGGCAGGATACCGGAAGGAAAACATCTTCTTTAATTCGAATGCCTTGAAATACTCTGGATAATAATCCATGGAATAGGGCAATCCGAATACGGGAGCCTCGTCAAAACGCGAGCACAAAAATCCCGCCCCATAATTCAAGTGAGCATTTAATCCCACTATAAGCTTACTGCATTGAGGGAAAGATTTTTTGCATTGGGCAGCTATCCCTTCAGCAAGGTTTGAAATTCCGGGCAATGCCTCGAAAAAAGCAACCTGAACCATATCGGGACAGTGCTCGTCAACAACCATGCAAAACCGCCCCAATATTCCCCCGGCATCATCTGTGACAAGCATAGCTTGAATCCTTGCATGCCGGAAGAAAACAGATTTTCTCTCGACCAGCATCTTTAACACATCATGCTCGGTATCCCTGTAATAGGGATTGTCTTTATATAACATGCTCCCAAAGGAATAAAATTTCTGCAAATCTGAATAGGTCAGAACGTTAACAAAATTCATATATATACTTCCTCCGGCTTTGGAAACCCAAGAAATTCTGTATAGGATGAGGCACAATAAGAACCGGCATGTCCAAAAACAACTATATCTCCGGGACTCATCCTTCCCGTACAGACATTCTTCGCAAGAAAGTCACGGGAATAGGTTGAACAGCCATGTATGGAACTTAAAATTTCCTCATTCGGTTTTTGATTTCCGGAGCTGTCAATTACAGTCACCGGATGCACTGCAGTATCCGGATAAAACAACGGACGCGGGAACTGGGAGACAGACGCATTTACTCCTGCTATTTGATGTTTTTGTCTCCACTTTATATCCACTACCTTGCATGCAAAGTATCCTGACTTCCCACCGAATATTCTTCCCGGCTCAAGTATCAGGGTAAGTTCCTTCTCAACCTGTGCATTTATTTCATTCATAAATGAAGAAACCTTCTCGCCATAGGTTTTCACATCAAAATCAAAGGAAAGGTCGTCATCCTCTATTCCAAAACCTCCACCTACGTCTAAATATTCAAGCTGAGGATACCAGCCTGCAAAACCGCCCAGCTTTTTATAACATTCTATAAAATAATCGACATCCATAATATCGGTTCCTACATACAGGTGAAGCCCTATTATCTTCGGATTTCCTTTAAGTGATCTCATTTCAGGCACATTAAGTCCCAATCGGCTGGCCTTGCCCAAAAAATAACCTGCACGGGTTTTTTTCGGCTTTATCAAATTTCCGATATTGCAGCGTATACCATATCCTTTCCCGTTTGATACCATATCCCAGAGCTCAATCTGTTCCAAAGAATCCAGATTTACTATTACACTGCTCTCCAATGCTTTTTTCATAGCTGCTTCATTCATGGATGATGCAGTAAAGATGATTTCATCCCCGCAGTACCCTGCCTTTTGAGCTTGTTGCATGTGAGGGATTGAATTTACAAACACCTTTATCCCTTCACTGCGGATAGTATTGAGGAATTCCGGATTGATATTGGCCATGGTTGCAAAATGGATTCTTTTTTTCGAATATGGAATCTGCATAAATGTAGTACATTTTGATCGAATTTCTTTTTTATCGTATAAATACTTTGGTGATTCACTCTTGCTAAAATGCTCACAAATAGCTGTTTTAATACAATCTGGAATAGATAAGTTTTGCATGGATATACTCCTTGAAAGATTTATGTATTATGTCATTTTGTGTCACTATTTAGCAAAAGCTTAACATAGATTATTCCAAATATCAAGAAAGTCAAAAAGACCTGGTATATCATAAATTAAATAGATGGACTAATTGTTTGCTTGATTCTGCTACACTAGAGGCCAGCAAACAGTCTAGTTAATTACTTAATGCTATACTAGGTGTGATTTATATGCCAGGAAGAGCAATAAAGGAAGCGGGATATGCCATATAATGCTGAGAGGGGCCAACTGACAGGAGATATTCCATGACGATGTAGATAATTTTCTATTTCTGTAAACTGTGGAAAAATAGGAAGCAAGGGAAACAAAAGAACCGTCCCTTTGTTTCTTGGCACAGGCCTCTGCTTCCAATTGATTTATATTGCATAGCAGAAGTTTTTCTAGTAAAATAGTGTTATAAATAAATTATTTTTATCTTTTTGAAAGGATTGGTGGGTCAATGCAAAAAGGAGAAGTGCGGTCACCTGTTTCGGTTTTAGTTTTATCCATAGTTACTTGCGGTATATATCTATTATACTGGATTTATAAGGTGTCCGAAGAAACCCAGACATATACCGGTTCAACTACAACATCACCTGGTTTAGAAGTCATATTGTGCCTGTTTACTTGCGGAATTTATTACATCTACTGGTTTTATAAGTATTCAAAGTTAATAGCAGAGTGCCAGCAAAAAGCAGGTATACAGCCAGATGATAACTCATTGATATGTCTACTTTTAGCCATATTCGGTCTTGGTACGGTTAGTGCGTTGATTATGCAGGGCAGTCTTAACAAGGTGTGGGAAAGAGGGAGTAGTTGGTAATAATGACTCCAACGGTAAACTCAAAAAGGTATTTATTAAAAATCAAAGGGATTACTGATAAAGTATTCCCTTTTATTTTAATATTGGTAATTATTACGGTAACGCTCTTGCTAGGTGGAAATGCCTGTTTATTTAAGAATTTTACCGGAATACCGTGTCCGGGGTGCGGTATGACCAGGGCATTTTTTTCTCTGGCCAAATTGGATTTCTCAACTGCTTTTTATTATCATCCTTTGTTTTTATTACCGGTTTTTGTTGGAGTTATTATGGCATTTAAAAGGAATAGGTTTATAAAATGCCTATATAACAATAACATTCTTTGGCTTTGTGTCTTGATTTTGGTTTTAGTCGTTTGGGTTATTCGAATGAAATTTCTTTTTCCCGATAACCCACCAATGGATATCAATACAAATGCCGTATTACAAAAAATATTGCGGTTTTTGACATCTTAAACTATTATCGGAGCCTATGTAACCAAATCAACCTTCATTAGCGTTAACTATTTCCTTGAATACGCGGGGGTGTTGGTAGAATACATTACTAAAAGATTACTGTTGATAAATGAAATAACTTAATTCATCTTCAGTTTTTATTTTTTTCATGCCTAACTTTTCCAGTAACTTTATTGAAGGTTCATTTTCATTCAAACAATCAGCCGTTATATATTTTACATTTGATTTGGAGAATCCCCATCTTATTAGCTCTGAAACTGCTTCAAATGCGTATCCATTTCTTCTTTTACTTTTTACTATTCCATATCCAATGTCTATACCGCCATCTTCGTTTGGTTCTCCTTTAAACCCGCCGTCACCAACAATACTTCGATCAACTTTATCAATAAAAATCCAGGAGTCAAAACCATCAGGTTCTTTTTTCTGTAATAAACTCTCCTTAATCATCGGTAAAACATCAAAGATATCTTTTGACGGCCATTCTTCCGATGGTTTGATATCAAACAATGAATATGCTTTTTTGGCACCATTGATTAATCCTTCAATAAAGTCAATTGTCATAGGTATAAGTAATAATCTATTTGTTTCTAAAACCATCTCAAATTCCTCCCATTTTATTGGCAGACATCTTTTAGATATTTATTAGTTCTGTATCCACATAAAATCCTCCTATGCTTTATATGTCAATATGGGTTTAAAGGTTGCAATTATGTTTATCAATCCAAACTCCAGCAAGCTTTGAATTACAGTATCAATATTCTTATAAGCTTCCGGGGCTTCTTCGAAAAGAAGGTTATTGTCATTGCAAATTACCCTTCCTTTTAATTTGGTATACCTGATGGTTTCCTTTGTATATTTACTTTCCAGCCTTGGCCTGCACATGCTTCGTTCCCATTTTCGGCCTGCACCGTGTGCCAGAGAATACCCCGAAGCTTTAACGTTATCGGTTGGCGTTACAAGGTAGGTAAGAGAACCTCTTGAACCGGGTATTACAACAGCCCCTGCATCACCGGGGGC
>JAEZNF010000184.1 GCA_023441845.1 Bacillota bacterium
TTACAAAGGGTCTTCAAGTAAAACGGGCAATGTGAAAAGTAAATATAAAGTGGTTTTCTACCTCGATAGCACAAATGCCGATTGCATGGCAAGATTGGACTTAATATCAAAGATGATTGCTTTAATAAGCTTTGAAGAAATTCGCTTTTTAATAGTCTGGGAAGACCGGATACCTCATGAAAAGATAAAGGAAGCCGGAATTGACCAAAGCTATAATTATTCGCTTGATGGCAAGGTTTCATTAAGTGAATCCAGACCTACGGCATTTCTGACCGATGAAAACAATAAAATAACGATGGTTACGGGTTACAGCTATATATCATTGATAAATAAAATAATTGAGTTAGGCGGTAAAAAAGATCTAAGTAGCGGGGCCGCGGAGATGATTTTAAATAGTGTATCAAAATCCGGAGCCTTTTTCCGTGAAGATAATGAGAAAACACTGCTTATGTTTTTGACGTCAAGCTGCAGGAAGTGTTTGGAATATGATGAAATTGTGCGTAAAAATATTGACTCCATGCAGAAAAAAATAAAAGTTATCACGGTAAGACCTGATTTTGATAAAAAACAGGATTACGACAAGTATTTTGAAATTGATCCCCAACAGATATACTTTAATATATTTGCGTGGTCATGTGACATTGGGGCAAGCGATCGTAAATATCCCATGTTTTTTATATTAAACAGCGATAATTCAATTGAAAAGGTGTTTACTGATGTGAATGAAGCGGTAAGCTACACTCTTGGGTTATAGAATAGAGTTTGAAGAAGCATTAAAGATAAACAACTTTAACCCCGAAAATATTAAGAAGCTAAAAATAGCGATGACTTGACGCTTTTTAGCTCCTTAAGAAATTCAATTATAAAGTTATATATATATATATTCACTGACGGAAATAGTCATGATAATTGAGGATGAGGAAATGAAAAAATTCTTGTTTTATCTTTCAATATCGTTGTTTGTGATGCAAGCAATTGTTTGTAACGTTTGGGCAACAGGCAAGGATGAGGTTGCTGCTGTTTACTTCTATAGTCCTACCTGTGCTTCATGTGGGGGAGTGTCCGATTTTCTTGATAGCTTCAGCAAGGGCCATAAGAACTTTGCCTTGAAAAAGTTTGATATCTCCGATTTGAGAAATAAAAGCCTGATGGATAAGTATTGTGAGGCTTACAGAGTCTCTTCGGAAGATGAGGGAATTGTTCCTGTTATTTTTGTAAGAGATAGCTATTTCTCGGATGAAGAATCAATAAGGAATAATCTTGAAAGGGTAATTGATAATCCCGGGGCCAGGACACTTGAGATTGACGGCTCTATTGAGAACCACGAGAAGGATTTAAGGAGATTTGAAGGCTTTAGGGCTACAGGCATATTGATGGCGGGAATTGTCAACGGAATAAATCCCTGTTCCATGTCCATGCTGCTTTTTTTTCTATCGCTTCTGACTGTAAAAAACATTAGGATACTTAAAATCGGGTTTTCGTTTATGGCAGGCAAATTTTTGGCGTATATGCTGCTTGGAACCATATTCTTTAAGTTTTTATCAGTAATCAATTCCGGTGTTCTGAATGTGTTTATGAAGGTGATGCTTGCTATTATACTGCTGATCCTTATAATAATGAATATACAGGACTTTTTTGCAGCTAAGGGAGAGAGATATGAAAGGATACTTTTGCAGCTCCCGGAGGGCTTCAGAAGGTTCAATCATAGGATTATAAAAAAAGCGTCAGGATATACAAATCGGAATATAATGCTATTAGTAAGCTTTATTCTTGGAATGATCATATCTTCGGGAGAGTTCCTTTGTACCGGGCAGGTTTATCTGGCTACTATAATTACCGTTTTTAAGACCTATCCGCAATTGAGTGTTGAGGCGTTTATCAACCTTATAGTATATAATTTAGGTTTGATTCTGCCGCTTTTCATACTGACACTGTTAGTATATAAGGGTAAAGGAGTTTTTGAGGTTTCGGAGGTTATCAGGGAAAGGCTTCATGTTATTAAAGCCATTAATGTTCTGATTTTTATTGTATTAGGTGTTGTTATATTCTTGTTTATTTAATTTGGTTACGGCGGTGCGGGATATATGTTTAATAGAAAAATAACATTTATTGATCGGAACGGCAGGACTGAATTACAGTGTAAATTGAATTCTCTGCCTTTGAGGGAAGAAAAAATAATTGAAAAGAGTATAGAATTGTTCAATGACCCTGAGCCATGCATAATTCACAAGTCATATGTAATAAAGAAGTTACTGCTTGAAATTGATGAGTATTTAAGCGGAGTACTGCCGGAGGGAAAGGGACAAATAATGTGTGAGAACATTCCTGAAAAAATAAGGGAGCTTCTTGGTATAAGTGACGATTTGACTATACTCGAACTGTAAATGGAGAGGGCAATAGCAAGTACCTTTTTTATTTTATTCCCAGGCTGATGGGTAAAAGTACTGAAAAACTTTTTTGTAATAATTAGACTCCAATTCAAAATATTAAAAAAAATGATTTTTTTTAATATACGAAGTATTTACATTTTTTTAGTAAGGAATTATAATTGTTTTTGATACACTCATCAAATTTTTAAACTGATAAATCCAATTAATTATAGAACTGAAAAATTGTAAAATGATTTTAGAAAATGCCGATAAAATAATATGTTAGCAATTATTCCGCCTGACTATAATGGAGGGAAAGCAATGATTAATTTGACAGGTTATGAATTTAAAGAAGAGATATCCAAAAGCGAAAAATCCACAATTTTACGAGGTACAAGGGATTCAGACGGTTATCCTGTCGTTGTAAAGTTATTGAATAGAGAATACCCCTCCGCTAAAGAACTATCCGATTTTGTACGTGAATATGAAATTATGAATAAGATAGCTCTCAATGGAATCATAAAAGCATATAATATGGAAAAATTCAATAACAGTCTTGCTATAATAATGGAGGATATAGGCGGAGAATCAGTTGCAAAGGTATTAAAATCCATTAAAGTAGGTATAGCAGAAAAATTGTCACTGGCCATTCAAATGACAGATTCCTTGATTCAAGTACATAAGCAAAACATTATTCATAAAGATGTCAATCCAAGCAACTTTATCTGGAATTATAAAACAAACAAGGTGAAAATTATTGATTTCGGAATTTCTGCCGAGTTAATCAGAGAGGTATCTCTATGCTTTAACTCAAACATTTTGGAAGGGACTTTGGATTACATTTCTCCTGAACAAACAGGGAGAATATGCAGGCCTATCGATTACAGAACCGATTTGTATTCTCTGGGCATTACCTTTTATGAATTATTTACCGGGCAATTGCCTTTTCACGGAGATGATGAATTGGAGATAATATACTCCCATATCGCAAAAAAACCCATTCCTCCCATTGGTATAAATCCGGAAATCCCGGTTGTCCTTTCTGATATCATAATGAAATTGGTTGCCAAAACAGTGGAAGACAGGTATCAATCAGCGTTCGGATTAAAGAAGGATCTTGAATTTTGCAAACAATTACTTGAGGAAAAAAGAGAAATACTAGGATTCATACCAGGACAGGGAGATATTCTCGACAGATTCGAGATTCCGCATAAATTGTATGGACGTGCAGCGGAAATTGAAATGTTGATTAGTGGTTTTGAAAGAGCAGCGGAGGGCACTTCGGAATTATTACTGGTCAGTGGATACTCCGGAATCGGGAAATCCTCACTGATTCACGAGATCCGTAAGCCCATAACCGGTAAAAAGGGCTATTTCATCTCAGGGAAGTTTAACCAGTTTGAGAGGAATATCCCTTATTACGGGATAACTCAGGCAATTAAGGAATTGATAAAACAGTTGCTTGCGCAGTCCCAGAATAGTTTGGATAATTGGAAGCAGCGTCTGTTAGATGCCATGGGAAGTAACGGGCAGGTTATTATAGATATAGTACCCGAATTGGAGCAGATTATCGGTCCTCAGCCTCAGGTGGCAGAGCTCAATCCTTTGGAGGCTCAAAACCGATTTCAGATGACTTTTCGTGAATTTATCAATGTTTTTGCCAGACCGGAACATCCTCTGGTGTTTTTTTTGGATGACCTTCAATGGAGCGATACATCGACACTTGATTTAATCAATTATATTATGACAGCGGGCAATATACAGTATGTTCTTTTTATTGGGGCATACAGAAACAATGAAATTCAAGCCGGTCATCCTCTGATCCGGCTGACGGAAGAGCTTAAGAATGCGCAGCAGGATTCAAATTCGACTGTACATCAAATATTCCTTAAACCCCTGGAGTTTTCTGCAATTAATCAATTGATAGCAGATACCTTCCACAGTCAACCTGAAACAACAGAGTCTTTGGCGAATATTATTTCCCAAAAAACCCAAGGGAATCCGTTTTTTATCAACCAGCTTTTAAATTCGCTGTATCTGCAGGGAACCTTCACTTTTTTGCCGGAAAAAGGACAATGGGTATATGACCTGGAAAAAGTGGAAGCTGTTGAAATAAGTGATAATGTGGTAGACTTGCTGGTAAAAGGTCTGGAATTAGTGCCTGAGGAAACCATGAATATTCTCAAGCTGGTTGCATGTATCGGGACTCAATTTGATTTGAAGACTGTTTCATTAATCAGTGAAAAATCTGTTGCAGCACTCGGTAAGGATCTGTGGATAGCCATTGAGAAAGAAATTGTTCTGCCTTTAAACAATAACTATAAGTTTATCAATACATTGAGTGAGATGAATCCTTTAGACCTCGAAATGCGTTTTTCTTTTGCCCACGACCGCATCCGTCAAGCAGTGTACTCTTTGATTACGGAAAGCGAGAAATGCGAAATTCATTTGAACATAGGAAGAGAGTATTTAAAGTGCTTCAGGGAATCAAAACGGACAGATGAGATTTTTGATATGGTCAATCATCTGAATAACGGCATATGTTTTATCCAAGAGAAGGATGACAGGCTTGAATTGGCTGACTTAAATATTATGGCAGGGAATAAGGCAAAGAAATCAACTGCTTTTGCGGTAGCGTTAAGCTATTTTGAAACAGCTGAATCATTATTGTCCGAGGAAGAGTGGGCGTTGATGCCCGATAAGTACTTTGCCTTATTAGTGGAACAGGCTTCAACTGCTTTGCTCTCCGGTGATTTATTTAAAGCTGACGCTATTTGTGGGCATTTATCAAAAATAGCAAACAATAATATTGAAAAAGGTGCTGTTTCCAATATTAAAGTTCTAATACTGATTTTTCAGGGGAAGCTAATTGAAACAATCGATGAAATACGAAAAACCCTTCTTCTATTTGATGTATCATTGCCGGAAACCCCTGAGGACATTGGACAAAAGATGCAGGAAGGCATCGCGAAGATGCAGCAATTTTTAGCCGTCACGCCGGTTGAGGAGCTTATCAATCTTCCTGTAATGAATGATCCGGAAAAATGTATGGCAATGCAGCTGCTGTTTCAGGTGGTACCTCCTGCAATTCAAGTCAATCCACAGCTCTATATGCTTGCGTCACTGATGATGTTTGAGATGACCATGACCTATGGAACATCGCCTTTGTCATGCAAATGTTTTGGCGACTGCGGTGTTATTCTGGAAGTTGCGCTTGGAGACTATAAAACAGGTTATAAGCTGTGTGAGGCCGCTTTTGCATTAATCAACAAATTTAAAGCAGAATCTCAAAAACCTGCGGTTTATTTTATTTTTACCTACATTTCCTACTGGAGTGCTCATTATCAGGAAGGTTTGGATTATTACGACATGTCTTACCGCACGGGATTGGAAACCGGTGATCTTATGCATGCGACTTATGCCATAGCCCATAAAATGCATCTGTTTATGTGGGTTGGTAAAAATCTGAGCGAGTGCAAAACAGAAACAGAAAATACCATGGCTTTTTTAAAACAGGCCAAAGGTTCTATTCCTTTAGTTTTAACTGAGATTGTTTATTATATAATTCATAAATTTCAGACAACCCCGGAACAGAACGGCCAGTTGGATTTTGAAGAGAAAGATAATGAAATGATAGGTATGATTGAAAAGACCCACAATTTACCGTTCTTAGGAAGGTTTTTTCAATATAATACCTATGTAAATATTATTTTAGGCAATATGGAAGAAGCGGAAAAGTGGAACATGATGGCAGAGAAAATTATCTTTGCAGGACTTACGGATTTCCCTGTGTCCGACCATTACTTTTTTCAAGGTTTGATACTTATTCATAAATGGAACAAAGCAACCGCCGAAGAACAGGCCGAAATGGAAGAAAATCTAAATAATATAAAACAAAAGTTAAAAAACTGGGCAGAAAATTGTCCTCAAAATTTTGCGCATAAATACTATTTACTGTCTGCCGAAATGGCAATTGTTAAGAATGAGTCACTTGATACTGTCGTTGACCTTTTTATGAAGGCAATGGAATCAATCGGCGACAATGATTTTATTCAATTTAAAGCACTAATCAATGAATTATATGGAGAGTTCTGGCTTAATAAGGGAGATAAAACAATAGGAAAAGCGTATATTCGGGAAGCTCACTATTTATACAAACAATGGGGAGCGTATGGAAAAGTTTGGCTCCTGGAAAGGCAATGCTCTCATTATTTTATGGTTGAGGAAAATACTCTTCGGGGGACAATAATAAAAGGAATAAGGGGATCAACGACATCCTTAGGCAACATTGATATGAGTTCAATATTAAAATCATCACAAGCAATCTCAAGCGAAATCAAAATTGATAAACTGTTAACAACACTAACCAGTACAATGATTGAAAATGCCGGTGCTGAGCGGGGATGTCTGTTGCTTCGGAATGAAGTTGACCAACAATTCTATATAGAGGTGATACAGTACGCCAATTCCAATCAGTTGAGTGTTATTCATTCGCTTCCATTTACGGAAAGTAACGATCTATGTGTGGAAATTGTGCAATATGTTACACGAACCCGGGAAGCCGTAGTTATTCATAATGCTTGCAAAGATGATAACTGGCAGAATAATCCTTATATTATGAAAAACCGGACTAAATCGGTGTTGTGCATACCGGTTATCTATCAGAATCGGCTAAAGGGTGTGGTTTATCTTGAGAATAACCTTTCAGATAATGTATTTACATCGGAAAGGTTGGAGACACTTAAAATCTTGTCTTCCCAGGCTTCCATTTCAATTGAAAATGCCAGACTTTACGAAAATATGGAGGAGAAAGTAAGGGAGAGAACAATCCAATTAAATAGTGCCAATGAAAAACTGAAAGAGTTATCATTACACGATCCATTAACCAGTTTGCATAATAGAAGGTATGCTTTTGAATTCGCAAATGATAAAATAACTCAATTTATTAAAAATAAAACAGAATGTTTGAATAACAATGAAAAAAGGCAACTGACGATGCAAGGGAATGTTATTGGAGTGCTTTTAGTGGATATTGATCATTTTAAGGAAGTAAATGATGTCTATGGTCATTCGGCAGGGGATAATGTGTTGGTTACCATATCAAACATCCTGAAGTATATGATAAGACCGGAAGATCTTTTAGTGCGTTGGGGAGGGGAAGAGTTCCTGATAATTCTGAATAACACAAAACCGGAGTATCTGGAAGCTTTTACGAAGGAAGTTCTTAAACAGATAAAGGAAACACCGCTTAAAATATCCCAAAGGGAAACGATACATAAAACATGTTCTCTGGGATATGCTCAGATGCCTTTGGATATAACCAAACCTGCCCTTTTAAATCTGGAACAGATGATAAATTTAAGTGATTATGCATTATACCGTGCTAAAGAAAACGGAAGAAACTGCGCGGCTCACTTTAGATTAGTTAAACAACCGGGAACAGATGAGGATATTAAAAAGTATTTGGTCAATCTGTCCAGATATACCGAATTGAATGAGGAGCATTTTGAAATTAAGTTCATTTAAACCTCATAGTATAAAAAATTTTCCCATGCCTAAAATCGGATAAAATTTTAGATGTTTTAAGCAAAATGTTTATTATTTCTTATATTTACAAATGGTTACAACTCATATAAGCTAAAAATAGTTTTACATATAAAGAAACTATTTTTTATGAGTGTTAATCAATTGGTAAATGTGGGAAGTGATCCGACTATTAAAGTATGGGGGGATATTTTATGGGAACGAAAAAAAAATTAATGCCTGCTTTATTGGGAATGTCGATTTTTATCATGTTTTTTTCATTACAGGCTTTTGCAATAGGTTCACCTGATTTAAACGGTGACAGAGCAGTTAATATGTCTGATGTCATGCTTTTGGCTTCGGCATTCAATTCTGCTTCGGGAGACGAAAGATATAAAGCCGAATATGACTTAAATGGCGATAATGCTATCAGTATGGCAGATGTAATGATTATAGCGAAATATTTCAATACCACAATAAGCAGTACTAATACACCTACAAATAAACCAACGGAAAAACCTACAAACACGCCTTCAAATACACCTACACCTTCAAATACACCTACACCGGTTGATAATAGAATTTTGCCTTCTGTTGACAGTGTTGAAAAAGATGGTCCATTTTCACTTACAGTAGAAAAAAATATCGGGCCAGATGGCAAAGCATGGGTCGTTAGGCCGTCCGCGCTCGGAAGTCTTGGAGTTACTGCACATCCCATATTTATATGGGGGCCGGGGGGAGGTTCCGATCCTAGTTATTATCAAGATGTAATGAGAAGAATTGCTTCACATGGATTTGTAGTTTACAGTCAAACTCCATCAGATTCAGGAGCTGAAATGAAAGCAGGAATAGATTGGCTCATATCACAGAATAAAAATTCATCAAGTCCGTATTACAATAAACTTGACACAACAAGGATTGCTGCCGGCGGACATTCGCTCGGTTCAGTGGCTTCTTATGGCGTAGCCAGCGACTCCAGAATATCAACAACAATTCACGTTGACGGAGGATCGCTTGATGGTAATGGAGCAAGCAAGATGCGTAAACCCACGGCACTTATTTGTGGATTGGCAGATAATTTAGCTCTGGAAAACACTCGAAACGATTATAAAAAAGCAACGGTTCCGGTCTGGATGGGTTTAATGCAGGGAGTGGACCATGGTACAGGCCCGAAATATGCTCTCCCGGCAACTTTAGCATGGCTCAGATGGCATTTAGGTGGAGAAACAGAACGAAAGAGTATGTTTATGGGTCAAGGTGGAACTTTTACTACAGGAATTTGGCAATCGCAAAGCAAAAACTGGTAATCATTAATCGAAACAAAAATAACAGTGATGAAAATAAATTACTCAAACTTCGCACATAAAAAAGCAGTCTGAACCTTGAAAAATCAATAATTTTCGACCAT
>JAEZNF010000198.1 GCA_023441845.1 Bacillota bacterium
GTTCCTTAGGGTAAAAGAAAGTGTCAAAAATTTGAAAGTTATAGGAATAGCAGGTCCTGGCGATGCACTGGCAAACTTTGAAAACACCAGGAAATCAATTGAAATGATAAAGAGTGTTGATCCCGATATTACATTTTGTCTTTCCACCAACGGGTTAATGCTGATGTACTATGCAGATGAAATCATCAGGCTGAGGGTGTCGCATGTTACCGTTACAATAAATGCCGTAGACCCAAAGATAGGCGCACTTATCTATAAGGAAGTTGACTTTATGGGTATTAGGCTTACTGGGGAAAGAGCGGCCGGAATTTTGCTGGCAAATCAGCTTGCAGGGCTTAAGTACCTGTCATCCAGAGGAATAATCGTAAAAGTGAACATTGTAATGATAAAAGGCATTAATGACAGCCATGTTGAGGCCGTAGTAGAAAAGGTAAAAGAAAACGGAGCATTCATAACAAATATTATGCCTTTAATCCCGGCAGGAGGAAGTGCTTTTGAGAATATGCCCATGACCAGCAATAAGGAATTGAGCGAAATGCGTAAAAAGTGCAATATACATTTGAAGCAGATGTATCACTGCAGGCAGTGCAGGGCCGATGCCATAGGTACACTTGATAACGACCGGTCTGCCGAATTTATAGGCAGCAAATGTTCCGGTTGTGATGATAAAGTTAAAACGGCGGAAGATATTTCATTGACTTTTGCTGTAGCAACAAAATCCAATATGTACATAGACATGCATTTTGGTCATGCAGATGAGTTCCATATATATAGTTACGGTAAATCGGGCATAAAGTTTGTAGAAAAGCGTTCAATCACAAAATACTGTTCGGGAGCCGAGGATTGTGAACAGGAAGACAAGATTGAAATGATAAAGAAGACTATAAAGGACTGTGATGCCGTACTGGCGTTAAGGATAGGACATAACCCCAGGATGGAGCTTGAGAAAATAGGAATGAGAGTGATTCAGACCTGTGAAAGAATTGAAGACGGGATAAAAAATGCAGCTAATGAAATGCAAAAAAAGAATGAATACCAGGAATGTTGCTAGAAAAGGCATGTAATTGATAAACAATACAATATAAGGGAGGATGCAAACTATGCAAAAGCCGAAATATCATGTGTTTATTTGTTCGAGCTCAAGAATAAACGGCCAGCAGAAGGGATTCTGCTTCTCAAAGGATTCGGTTGCGGTTATACAGAGGTTCATGGAGGAGATTGAAAGCAGAGAACTTGGCGGAGATATAATGGTTACAAATACAGGATGTATGGGAATATGCAGCAATGGGCCTATTGTCGTTATATACCCGGATGGTGTCTGGTATAAGGAAGTGACATTGGATGACGTTGAAGAAATTGTGGAGGAGCACCTGGAAAACGGCAGAGTGGTGAGCAGACTGGAAATAAAATAGCCTGTTCTTCGGAAATGGGGTTGGTTGGATTGAAAAATTTATTCAGAGTACTGCTTGTGGTGTGGATTCTATGCTTAATTGGCGGGTGCGGCAAAGGGAATACGGAAAGCTTCTTCCGGTTTCAATAATGGCAATGGTACTGGCTGGATGATTCTTGATAGGATGAGGGGATAGTATGGCATTGCTTCTGGGTAACAGCAGGGTATTGAATATTATAGACAGAACCCTGCCGGAGATTTGTGAAGATAATAGCACAATAAATATTAATGACATTACAAATTACTGCACTATGATGAGAAAAATAGGTGTTGATCTTTTCGAGGTAGACTTAAAACTGATTAAAAGAGTTGGAAGGCTACCCGAAAACTTTAAATATATCTGCAGGCTGAAATCTGAGTATGAGGCTGAAGTATGCGTTAAAATGGGTATTGATCGTTGTGTTGTAAAATGGGTAAAGCTTGTTAACCCGTATCTATTTGAAATAATTGCAAAATATGGTTTGGAGGTAACTACAGAGTTCAGGGGCGACTTATTATCCGATTTGTATAAGCTCGAAAAATTGCTGGATTCAGGCAGGGTTAAAAACACCGGAAAAATAAGAATTACAGGCCTTGGCAGGGTTATATCCGATTCCTGGGTAAGTTTTGCAGGAAAGCTTGCACAAGAGTACAGGCTGCATATTGATGTATGCCCTGTAAATACCTGCAATATGGCTGCTTCGATAGCTGTGGAAGCTGTAATGGGCGGTATGGACACAATTACGGCATCTTTTACCGGGGTTGGAAAGGGAAAAGGGTTCTCAGCAATTGAAGAGGTTCTTATGGCAATCAGACTGATGATGAGGCCGGAATATGACGTGGATTTGAGGATATTGCCGGAATTATGCAAAGTATTCACAGGTATGTCGGGAATACCTATCCCCGGTAACAAGCCGGTGACCGGAAGTGAAATTTTCTGGTACGAATCAGGTATTCATGCTGATGGTATTGAAAAGAATCCGGTAACATATGAACCCTTTGATCCCGCTGAAGTCGGGCAGGAGAGGAAGCTTGTCATAGGCAAGCATTCAGGGAAGAAATCGGTTATAAAAAAGTTAAGGGAATTGGGAGAGGAAGTTGATGAAGCCGAAGCCTCATCTGTCCTTGAGAAGGTAAGGGCAAGAAGCATAGAGCTGAAAAGAGAGTTGTTTGACTTTGAGATAAAGGAATTATTATTGAGGAGCAGTATGAACGAAGTGATGATATATAGGGGGGGTGCCGTAAGCTGTGGCTAGAATTGTAGATACTACATTAAGGGATGGAGAGCAGCAGGCCGGTATAGCCTTAAGTATGGATGAAAAAGTACAAATAGCCAGGATACTTGATAAAGCCGGAATATACCAGATTGAAGCGGGTGTACCGGCTATGGGCGGAGATGAAAAGAAGAGTATTCTGAAAATGATGGAACTTGGCCTTACCAGTAAAATTTCTACATGGAACAGGGTAGACCTTAATGATATAAAGCATTCGATTGAATGTAAGCCTGATATAATCCATATATCTGTTCCTACCTCCGACATCCAGATAAAATACAAGCTGGCTAAGAATAAGTCCTGGATTGTTGAAACTTTGAAAAGGTGTATCGAGTTTGCATTAAAAAGCGGCTGTGAAGTTACCGTTGGGCTGGAAGATGCCTCAAGAACCGATATCAAGTTTCTGTTAGGGATTATTTCGGCAGCTTGCGCAGAGGGTATCAGAAGGGTGAGATATGCGGACACATTGGGGATATCCGGAAGGCAAAAGATATTTAGCGATATTTCCATCATAAAGTTGTTTGTTGATGTGGAGGTTGAGATTCATACGCATAACGACCTTGGAATGGCTGTTGCCAACTCCGTATCGGCTGTAAAAGCCGGAGCTGAGTTTGTGGATTGTACGATAGGAGGTATAGGTGAGAGAGCAGGAAACTGTAATTATGCCGAGTATATAAAATCAGCAAAAGCATGTCTTAATTTGTATAAGGAAATGAAGCTGAAAGATGCTGCAGACACACAGAACAGCATCATGAAAATAATATATAATATATAAAAATTAAATATGGGAATTGTGACTATCCGCATCTTTTGTATTAATATTTTCTTTGAAATATGATAAACTTATTTTAAAAAAATCGG
The DNA here is from genome assembly GCA_023441845.1 of Bacillota bacterium. GTDB lineage: Bacteria > Bacillota > Clostridia > Acetivibrionales > DSM-2933 > JAEZNF01. The sequence continues at coordinate 3,565 of JAEZNF010000198.1, forward strand.
GATTGGGTGATTTGATGAACTATGGATTTGTAAGGGTCGCTGCTGCAGTTCCTGAAATAAAGGTAGCGGATTGTAAATTTAATTCTCAGAAGGTTATAGAACTTATCAATAAAGCAGAAAGTATGGATGCTCAGTTTGTAGTTTTTCCCGAGCTTTCAATTACAGCGTACACATGTGGCGACTTGTTCCACCAGGAAGCATTATTGGCGGAAGCTATGAATCAACTGGCTTATATACTTGATAAGACAAGAAGTTCGGGTATTGTTGCGGTAATAGGAATGCCTTTATGTATCGACAACCAGTTGTTTAACTGCGGTGTAGCTATTCAATACGGGCAGATATTGGGCATAGTGCCCAAGACATATATACCGGGCTACAAGGAATTCTATGAAGAAAGATGGTTTGCTTCAGGCTCGAAGGCATTAAGCAGTACCGCCTTATTATTCGGCCGGGAGGTGCCCTTCGGCGTGGATTTGCTTTTTGAGGCGTCAAACTTCCCGGGGGTATGTTTCGGAATTGAAATCTGTGAGGATTTGTGGGTTCCCATACCGCCAAGTTCCTATCAGTCAATATTAGGGGCCACTCTTTTATTTAACCTTTCGGCAAGCAATGAAATAGTCGGGAAGAGCGATTACAGGAAAGAACTTATAAGGCAGCAATCGGGAAAGTGTATTGCGGGCTATGTTTATACTTCCAGCGGTGTATATGAATCGACTACTGATGTTGTTTTCGGAGGACATGCAATAATAGCCGAGAACGGCGGTATAGCCGTGGAATCCGAAAGGTTCAAATACGAGGAGCAGCTTATATTAAGCGAAATAGATGTAGAGAAGCTTAAGAACGACAGATTTAAAAACACCAGTTTTATGGAAGCGCCTTTCAACAAAAAAGTCAGAAAAATACAGTTCGATATAAAAGAAGTGCAAATAAGAGAATTGAAAAGGTATATTGATCCTGAGCCTTTTGTTCCTTCAAACATTAAATTGAGGGGTGAGCGATGTAAAGAGATTTATGCCATTCAAACCTCGGGCCTGGGGAAAAGGCTTAAGCATACAGGCTTAAAGCGTGCCGTTTTGGGAATATCGGGAGGACTGGATTCTACACTGGCACTTCTGGTAACGGCAAAGACCTTTGAAACATTGGGTCTGTCATCAAAGGATATAATTGCAGTTACAATGCCCGGATTCGGGACGACAAACGAAACATACAATAATGCGATTGAACTGATGAAATCACTAAATGTTTCTATTCGTGAAATTGATATAAAGCCGGCTTGTCTGCAGCACTTTAAAGATATTGGACATGATGCGGAAATACATGATGTGACTTATGAAAATGTGCAGGCAAGGGAACGCACTCAAATCCTTATGGATATAGCAAACAAAATGAATGGGCTGGTTGTAGGAACCGGGGATTTATCCGAACTGGCTTTAGGCTGGTGTACATATAACGGCGATCATATGTCCATGTACGCGGTTAATTCAGGTGTACCGAAAAGTCTGGTGAAATTTTTAGTCAGGTGGGTAGCTGAAAATATAGTTGATGAGGGAACAAAAGAATTATTGTATAAGATACTTGATACTCCCATTAGTCCGGAGCTTCTTCCACCGGATAGCAAGGGTGAGATAAATCAGAAGACCGAAGATATTATAGGGCCATATGAACTGCATGATTTTTATCTGTATCATATATTGAGGTATGGTGCTTCGCCCGCCAAAATAATATTCCTTGCGAACCAGGCGTTTAAAGGAAAATATGATAATATTACAATAACGAACTGGCTTAAGCTGTTTTTGAAAAGGTTTTTCAATCAGCAGTTCAAGCGTTCATGCTTACCTGACGGGCCAAAAGTCGGCACAATAAGCCTGTCACCCAGGGGTGATTGGCGTATGCCAAGTGATGCAACTGCGGCAGTATGGCTTAATGAAATTGAAAACTAAGGACTGATTAAATTGTAACTTCCGATAAATCTTTTTCTGCTTAACTTATGGGTTGTCATGAGTTAAGAAAAAGAATCGGAAGTTATATTTTTAGTCCTCCCAATCAATGGAATTAACCGCAGTTTTTATAGTTTGTATCCATTTTTGTGTCCATAAGGTTAATATCACTGTAAGGTGACTTGGACAATTTTTGGTTTTTGTTTTGTTTATTTTGCCTTGATGCTAAATAAACAAGAAGAATTATTGTCGAAAAAATTCCGGCAAAAAAACCAATTACGAAACCTATAAACATAATTCTCACCATTTGTCTTTTGCTTTATTTTAAATATAGGGTTATATTGCCAGTTATGCATAATTATTTTATCACTATTTATAAAAAAGAGAAATACTTTTTTGTAAAATATTATAAAATAATTATACATGTTTTGGCACTTAATAGGGATTATGGAATAAGTTGTGCCGGGGACAAAAGAATTTATTAAATTGATTTAAATTTCCCCTTGACAAACATGCTATATGTGAATTAAAATATCGTTGTGTCTTTTTTAAGACTACTTGTGGTGGGTATAGCTCAGTTGGTTAGAGTGCCAGGTTGTGGCCCTGGAGGTCGTGGGTTCGAACCCCACTATTCACCCCACACATAGAGGTGCGAAGTTGCTATTTATAATCAGTTTAAAATCGACTTCACACTTCTTACTTAATGGGATGTAGCCAAGCCGGTAAGGCACCAGACTTTGACTCTGGCATTTCGTTGGTTCGAGTCCAGCCATCCCAGCCATTTGGGCCATTAGCTCAGTCGGCAGAGCACTTGACTTTTAATCAAGGTGTCCCGCGTTCGAGTCGCGGATGGCTCACCAAAACGCCTGTAACCGTGAGGTTGCAGGCGTTTTTTGCATTAGGGCCATTTCCCGAAGGGAAATCTGGCAAAACGGCTCAAACCCTAAATACTCGATGAAACCATCACATACAGATGAAATAGTCTATTTAAGCATGTTTTACGAAGTTTGTTGCTTTTTGTAAGTAATAATTTTTCATCAGATATAAAGACTACAATGGCGCAACAATGCATCCTCTATATGCCCGAAATACCATTGATACCGATCGGAAATTCATTGAGCGGGCCGATACTTTTCTTATACGAAGATCGAAGTCATGGACGCGGTAACAGCGTATTTTAAATAACCGCATAAGAAAATCCGTAATCTTGTTTCTCAACAAGTTTACGGGATTTTTTTGGATCACACTATCCCACCGATGTTGCTATATCTATCAAACTTAACGTTTTATTCCTGTCTTCCGCCCACCTGATAGACCAATCGTTTTCAAACAACAGGACAATACGATCTTTCTTGTCTTCGACAATCATTGTTGAGCTTGTGAGATTGAGCTTTTTAGGATCAATACCTTCGCCATCGAGCCAACGTGCAAACCTGTATGGCAGGTGCTGTATTTTTATATCTACGCCGTATTCGTTTTTGAGCCTGTATTCCAGTACTTCAAACTGAAGTGCTCCAACCGTTCCGACAATCAGGGCCTCTATACCTATGTCTATTTGCTTGAAAACCTGGATGGCTCCTTCCTCGGACAGCTGATTTATGCCTTTCAAAAACTGTTTGCGCTTCATGGAGTCTGCTGCAACTACTCGTGCAAAGTGCTCGGCCGGGAATATGGGTATACCGTCGAATTTAAGCTGTGAGTTGCCCTCGCTTAAAGTATCACCGATATTAAAAATACCCGGATCAAAAAGGCCGATTATATCACCCGGATAAGCTTCTTCCACTATGGTGCGTTCCTGGGCCATAAACTGCTGGGGTTGTGAAAGCCTGACTTCCTTGCCGCCCTGTACATGATGAACAGACATTCCCTTACTGAAACGGCCTGATGTAATTCTTAAAAATGCTATCCTATCTCTGTGTGTGGGATTCATGTTTGCCTGAATCTTAAATATAAAGCCGGAAAATTTGTTGCTCTCGGGGTCAACTTCACCTATGGAGGACATTTTTATGCCGGGTTTGGGCGCTAACTCCAGGAATTCTTCCAGGAAGGGCTGAACACCGAAATTGGTCATGGC
>JAEZNF010000365.1 GCA_023441845.1 Bacillota bacterium
CCGTTTACACCGAATTTATTCAAAGACTCCTTGATTTCTTCCAGTTTGCCCGGACGAATAATTGCTTCGATTTTTTTCATGGTATACACCTCCTTGATTTAGATAATAAATGTATTTATAAACTATAATACCATATTTTCCTGGGTTGAAAAGTCCGGATATGCTTCTTCGCCGTGTACCGAGATATCCAGGCCTTCTTCCTCATCCTTTTCGTCAACACGAAGTTTGGTAAAGAGTGAAATTACTTTTAATATTATAAAGGATGCTACAGCTGATAATGCAACAGTTGCCACAATACTTATTATCTGAATTAACAATTGTTTCGGATTGCCGTAAAATAAACCGTCCGCACCTAGTGGGTTAATACTCTTGCTTGCAAAAAGCCCGGTTGCTATCGCGCCCCACAAGCCGCCGATGCCGTGGCACCCGAATGCATCCAGAGAATCATCGTATCCAAGTTTTGCTTTGACTACACTAATTCCGAAGTAACATATCGGACTTACCAATAGACCGATTATTATTGCCGAAATGGGAGATACAAAACCTGCTGCCGGAGTAATTGCTACCAGGCCGACTACCGCTCCTGTTGCGGCGCCGAGTACTGTCGGTTTGCCATGGTGAAGCCATTCGATCAACACCCAGGATAATAATGCCGCTGCGGCTGATGTGTTGGTTGAAACAAATGCAGTCAATGCAAGCCCATTTGCAGAGAGGGAACTGCCGGCATTAAAACCGAACCAGCCAAACCACAGGAGCCCGGCGCCAAGTACAACAAGAGGTATATTATGAGGAATCATAGGCGTTGTTTTATAGCCTTTACGTTTACCTAAGACCAATGCTGCCACCAAACCTGCAATACCGGAGCTTATATGAACTACTGTTCCGCCTGCGAAATCAAGCGCACCGAGATTTCTAAGCCATCCGCCAACGCCCCAGACCCAATGTGCAAGCGGGTCATATACCAGGGTTGACCACAGGAGAATAAACAGTATGAAGGCCGGAAAACGCATTCTTTCTGCAAAAGCACCGGTAATCAGTGCAGGGGTGATTATTGCGAACATAAGCTGGAACATTGCAAATGAAGCATGAGGAATTGTTGCTGCGTAATCTGCGTTAGGTGCGGCTCCTACACCTCCGAAGCCTAGCCAGTCAAGGCCGCCGAATAAGCTGAACTTATCAGGACCGAATGCTATAGTATACCCGAATAACACCCATTGGACAGAGATTAAGCCTATTACTATAAAAGAATTCATCATGGTGTTTAAAACATTTTTCTTTCTTACCATACCGCCGTAAAAAAGTGCAAGCCCCGGAGTCATAAGAAATACAAATGCTGTAGACATAATGTTAAACGTAGTATCGCCTGAATCTATTTTGGCCTCTTCTGCTGCATAAGCAATTATAGGAAACAAGACTACTAATAATATCCCAATAAGGGGAATTAACATTTTCTTTTTCATAGTGGACCCTCCCGTTTTAATATTGTTATACCTCTTAAATTTCTATCTTTAGTTAAATTTTGTACTCGTCAAGATTCTTTGTAGTTAGAGCTCTAATTTTACCCGCCGCATTGAGAGTTGAGAAATAAAAAAGCGCATTATTTAAGGAATCAAATTCCTAAATAAGCGCCTTTACTTACATTTAAAACGTCCTGGTTTGTAACTAGTATAACACCATAGTGCAATAAATGCAATATCTAATTTCAAAAATTGCAAAAAAATATTCTGAATCACCATGAATAGACCGAATGGGTTTGAAATTTGAAAGTTTTATTGCAATCTGATGCATAGATGCTAAAAGTTTAGATATGAAGCAAAGGATGTGCCTATGTTAAATAACTCGGAACTATTATTAATAATCCTCCAGCTTTGGCATAAAAATTATCATTATAAATTTATTAGCCAGAAAGACTTATATAGAAGTAATTTTCTTCAGTCTTAATAATAACTATATAATAGAAAGAAGAAAAATAAAGATTGTAGCTGTACAGGATAATGAAGAAGTGGGACATATGAATAAATGTATTGATAAACCATTATAATAAAAAATGAAATTTTTAAAATCAATACTTGCAAAAAATATCTATCTGTGTTAAACTCTTTATAAATTAAACATAACACAATCGATATTTCACTACACTGTTTGTTGTGAAAAATGAGCGTAGTAGCTCTCTTGCCATAGAATAAATCTATGCAGGAGGGCTTTTTTAATAGGTATTAATAGGTATTATCTGTGAAAGGAGAAATCTATGAAAGAATAGATGAATATCATAGACAGGCTGCTTTATCAAAAGCTTTTAATATGTGAGTCACTGGAAAAGGAGGAATTTTTATGATTAACGGGTTGTCAACAAAAATTGTTACTACGAGAGATGAGGCAGTAAATGTATGGTTTGAGGAACTCTCATTACCGGCAGTTCCTTCATGTAACATGATGTGCAATTTTTGCTCAAGGGATTGCGATTGTATATTAAGCGGCAATAATCCGGAAAATATGAGCAAGGTTATGACCCCCAGGCAAGTTATAAACTGGGCAGTTGCGACAGCAAACAGAAACAAAAGAGTCAGGGTCATAAAAATATCCGGACCTGGTGAACCGCTTTGTAATCCGCAGACTTATGAGGTATTGAAAAGGCTTAATGAGGAATTGCCGGAACATATATTGAGTGTAAGCACCAATGGCCTGCTCCTTGATGAGAAGGCAAACGAATTAGCCGGCTTGAATGTAAAAATCGTCAATGTGGCTTTAAATGCAGTCTCGCCCTATACAGTACTAAAGCTTTATTCCAGAATTATAAAGGGTAATGAAATAGTAGTAAATTCACTAAAGATGGCAGAGATATTATTGCAAAGCACTTTAAGAGGAATCAGAAAATGCAGGCAAAATGGAATAAAGGTGAAAATCAACACGATATATTTTCCGGGTATAAATGATTCAGACCTTAAGTTAATAGCATTAAAGAGTAAGGAGCTTGGAGCAAATTCACTTTGTATAATATCAAGCCGTTTAAGGGGAAAGTTTATGAACTTAAAAACTCCAAGTTCGACGGAAATGCTTTTAATAAGGAAAGAACTGTCGAAAATTTTCAGAAATATTGAAGTAAAGAGCTTTATACCATCAGTAAGCGGATAGGGGGTGCAGTAAATGGATAACGGAAAGTTTATTGTGTCGGGTGAAGATAAAAGAACACTAACAATACTTAAAAATATACTTGTGAGCAACGGACATGTTTTTACCGGATACCTAAAGGAACCTTCCAGGCTTTTAAGGTGTATAAGGACCGGCGCTCCGGACTTTGTAATTATAGAGGTCACAAACAACTTTTATGAATTGAAGCCGGTTTTGGAAATGATAGATGAAGAAATCCTGACGGTATGTGTTCTGGTGTTAAATACAAGAAATGATGAAATCCTTAAC
>JAEZNF010000366.1 GCA_023441845.1 Bacillota bacterium
GCGGAGTAGTAAACAGCATTGACGGAATTAAGGATTTATTTGAGAATGACAGTAAGAAAATAGAGCAAAATCAGGAGCAGGCGCAAGCTGTAAAAGACTTCAATCCCGATTATAAAGGCATGGACAACGTAAGCGGTGATTTTTCGGGAGACAATCAAAGTGATTTTTCAAAACAGGGTTTATCTATTATAAGCGGTCTTACAGATCTTATAGGCAGCGGACTATCTGCAATGCGCGATGAGCTCTATGTTGACGAATATGTCATGGGGACATTCAAAAATGCCGTTACTAAAAAAACCGTCAAACAGTTTGACCTGAACGGTTATGATATGCTTACCCGCCAGGATACCTTTTTCTCCGATGCGGAAGTCGAATATATCCTTCATGGGGAGAAGACACAGGAAGCCAACATAATGTGGACCAAAGCCCAGATTTTACTTATCAGATGGGCTTTAAACACCATCGCAATTTACTGTGACCCTGCAAAGGTTTCAACTGCACTCGAAATAGCTACCGCAATTGCAGGATGGACTGTCTTTGGGGTTCCCGTTGTTCAAACGCTGATTCTCCTTTCATGGTCTTTTGCAGAAGCATTGATTGATGTTCATACAATAATGAGCGGCGGAGAAGTACAGATATTTAAAACCAAAGATTCATGGACATTGGGTGTGTCAGGCGCAGCAGGCAGTGCAGCAGCCGGCGCTTTGAAAACTCAGGTGCTCGAAAGTGTAAAGGAAAATGCTCTAAAATCTGCAAAAGAAAAAGCAATGGCTGCAATTGATTATACTGCTGATGAAATTGCCGAGAAACTTGAAAAAGGTGTTGGTAATGAGATAGATAAAATATCTTCCGATATATCATCAGAAATATTTGGACTTATAAATAATAAGGTTGATGAGGTAATTGATTCGGCATTTAAGCCTTTTGAAGATGCCATTTATTCTGAGGTCGGCAAAACGAAGGCAGAATTTGACAATTTAAAAGAATCCGTCCTGGCCAGGGAAAGGGACATTGTTGATAAAGCAGAGGATGAAGCAGATAAATTAATGAATACTGTAGATGAAGCTATTTATAGCGGAGTTAAGGAATACTTTCCGGAGGCTAGGAAAATACTCGGTGATAGCGGTTATGATAATTTGATAAATCAACTGCGTAATAAAGAGAAGCAGTTTTATGAGGAATTAAAAAATAAAGGTTTTGATTTAATTGGAAATAAGGAAAAGGAAATTCGAGATAGGATTGATAGAGAAGAAGAGGAAATTATTAAATCAATTAAAGATTCCATTATAAAAGCCAAAAAACAATTAAAGCAGAAAATTACTGAAAAGATAAATAAAAGCTTGAATTCAGGGACTTCTTTTTCAAATATTGAAAGTAGAATTAAAGCAGTAGTAAAGAAAAATATAGATGAAGCAAAAACGGCAGGAAAAGGTAAAGTAAAGGAAAAATTATCGGACCTTTTTGATAAAATGGGCGGGAAATCAAAAGGACCAAGTTTAAAATTACAAAAAGCAGATAACCCCATTACTTTTACTACAAAGATGAATGTAAAAGGGAGTTTGCTGAAGATGGATTATAAAGGGTACTTGAGAATACTGCTGCTTTTTATGAATCCAGATACAAAGATTAAAAGAATTCAGGATTTGGTGCAGTTAAACATGGTAAAAGAAACAGGGAACAGCAGATTTTGTCTTTCAAAATGTAATAGCTGTTTAAGAGTAGAAACCGAAGTATCCATGAAATACTTTTTTATGACTTCAGCTATTATGCCTAAGCAATTTAAGGGAAGATACAAAATATCAAATACAGTTTATAAAGGGTATTAGAAAGGATCAGATTGTTTACTACTTTAAAGATCACATGGACGATTTTAAAGAATAGCTGTAACATCAAAATTATTTGCGGGGTATCAAAATGGGATTTCTTAAAGGCAGAAGGGGTTCGTTGACAGTTGAATCGGCAATTGTGCTTCCGGTGATAATTGGCGTTATACTCAGCATTGCATTTATTATGCGTATTACGTATGTTCACTCAGTGGTTCAGCATGCGCTGAATGACTCAGCAAATGAGCTTTCTACCTATTGCTACCTTTACTCGATAAGCGGCCTTAAGGAGCTAAATAATCAGGTTGAAGATATCTCATCGAATAAGGAAGGCACGGCGGTTACACACCTTGATACGGCTATTGGTTCAATTACATCCTTAGGGCGGAAAGCCGACGAATTGAAGGATGCCGCCTCCAACCCATTAGAAGCCGATCTGGACCAGATAGGCCAGATTTATAAGGACGGGAAGGCCGATATATCAAAGCTTAAAGGCATATACGATGATATCAAGGGGCATCCTAAAGGCTGGAAGGATGGAGCAAAAAAAGAAGTACTGAGTTTTGCAACTCTTGCTGCCCACGGCCTTTTTGAAAAAGGCAAGGAGGAGCTTACAGAGGTCATAATGAAAATTATGATGAGAAAGCACTTTGCGACCGATAAGCTGGATGAAAACACAAGACTTTTGAATTTAAATGTGGAAAAAGGGTACGATGGCCTTGACTTCACGGGTACCAGGCTTTTTAAGGATAAACAGACCGTTGACATAATTGTAACCTACAGGATCAAGCCGGCTTTACCAATTAACATACTGCCTGATATAAAAATAGTCCAGAGGGCTTATGTCAGGGGATGGCTGGATGGTGACGGCAAACACTCTCAAAGGTTTCAAAAGAACAGCAGCAATTCTTCTGATGATGCGGCCGACAGTTCGGTATGGGAGCTTTCACCGTTGAAAAGAGGCGCTGAAATTCAAAAAAGATTTAATGCCAATGTTATAAGCAGTACGGACGGAGCTGTTGACAGGTTTGACCCGTCAACAGGCACAGCCACCAATTTAAGAAGTATTGATATAACCTTGCCTTCATTCGGGGATTTGACTTATTTGAAGAAGACCATAAAAGAAGAGATGGACAAAACTTCTAAATACGCTGAAAAGATAAAAATACTTGATCAAAACGGAAAAGAAGCCTCGTACGATATAAAATCCAGGGAAGTAAGAGTTATTATACCAAAAGGGAGCAGATCCAAAGTAATTGAGTCTTTAGATTCCGAAATGAATGCCCAGTATGGTGGTAAAGTAAAACTGGTTTTTGAGGAATATCTTGAGAAGAAAGCATCAACTCCAAACGAACATGAAAAAGAACAATAGAAAGCATGACTTTGAAGGCTTGAGTTTAATAATCTGTATAGGGCAAAGACTTTATAAAATGAGGAGCGTGCCATGAATTATTGCTTATTATTTTTAGTTGGAATTATTGCAGGAATATTGGCAAATGTTCTTTCCGATACTCTGGAATTAAATGCTATAAAACTTAAAAATGTATTACACTATGTAATAAGGGATAAATACTGTGTCATTGTAAATATAATAATGCCGCTGTTATTTTTGTATATTTCTGTGAAGATGGGGATAAATTTTGACAGCATAAAAACTATGGTTTTTGTAACACTGCTGGCAGTTGCTGTTTTGCATGACATCAAGAGACGGGAAA
>JAEZNF010000463.1 GCA_023441845.1 Bacillota bacterium
ATATCATCTCCTACCCCTACCAAAATAATAATTACTCCAAGTCCGAAGCCAATTCCTACGCCGAAAAAAGATAAGACATACAATGTTACGGTAAAACTGGAAAGCGTAAATATGACTTATAACAATCATGTCGGTAATGAGTGGGCCTATGGGGCCAGTATTGATGACAAAGAATTAAGACCTGGGAGTTCCATAAATTTGTCTTGTAAAGATAGTGACAAAATATTAATCCAAGCTTATGTTGAGGAGCAGGATAATATACCGGACTATGGCAGCAATAGTCTTGAAATAAATGTGTCCGGATTGAAAATTGGAAAGATAAATACAAGTTCCACTGAAGTGGTCGTGAGTGAAAATCGTGGTAGATATTCTGGTAATACTGCGGGATGGGAGTTTACTTTCTCTATAGTAAAGCAATAATAAGGGGTCAGAGGCTATATAAGTGGTTAAATGTAGACAAAGGTATTTTAAAGATATAGAATAATAATGGTGTAGTTAGAAAAACCTTGGATTAATGAGTAAATACGCATAATCTGATTCAATAGTTTGCTATAGACTGGTTATATTGCTTGATTAAATATAATATTTTTTTTGTATAATCAAGGATAATTAAACCACTCGTGGAGCTTTGCATACCTGGCAATTTGTTATATAATTATACCGTTCAGAAAAGTTCTTATGGCAATATATTCGAAACTAAAGGAGTTACATATTTTTATGGGAAGATCAACAGTACCGGAACTCCGGTGCAAAGGGTTGAGTATATTGTAGAATTATTATTACTAATATTAACTTCAGAATTAAAAAACCGCGAACACGGACGTATAAATACGCTTGTTAACAGTGCGGGATTTTACAGTATTAAAACCTTTGATGAATTCCGTTTTGATGAAGTTACGCTACCTTCAGATCTGACACCTGAAAAATTGAAATCTCTTGATTTTATCAAGGAAAAGAAAAATATCATCATGTATGGCCGGACTGGTACCGGCAAGACAATGCTTTCAACTGCACTTGGAGTAACAGCCTGTCAAAAAGGTATTCCTGTAAAATTCTATCGAACCGCATCACTCGTCAATCAGCTTTCAGAAGCAAAGAAAGCCAGAACACTCGGAATACTATTGAAAAAATTGAATAAAGCATCTACCATCATTCTTGATGAATTTGGATACGTTCCATATGATCGCACCGGAGCCCAGTTACTCTTTGATTTCCTTTCTGAGATACATGAGCAGAAATCTGTCATACTTAATACAAATTTGGAGTTTTCAAGATGGGTAAATGTCCTTTACGATGAGCAGATGACTGCAGCTCTTGTTGGCAGACTGATGCATCACTGCTACCTTATGCTATTTCCGGGTGAAAATAACCGTTTGAGAGAATCCAGCATTAATGACATTTACTGCTCAATACCAACAACATCTGAGGGGGAAAAATAACATGACCATATATAAAATTATTATAAAGCAAATTGAAGATGCCCATAGAATATTACTGCCTGAAAAATTCAAAAAATATCTGCTTGTAAACTATGGACAGGAGCCGTTTCCTTATGAATACAGCGAGCAGAATCTTTATACAAATATCGAAAAGGATATACGTGCCTATGAGGCAGGTGAATTGAATTTGACATTAAAAAAGCCCTCTTTACTCTACAAAGTCTATATGCAGAAAAGTGCAGTGAAGCACGCAGATTGGAAGTATATATAGACAAATTGGAATCTATTCTGAATCGAAACGGATTTAATATACCAAAGATTGATACCGCATTTGAACAAAAAGGCTATTAGACACAAGAGTTTGATGCAAAGCGTTTTTCTTTGCATCAAACTCTTGTGTGTCGCGGAAAAGGGGGTGCAGGGGGAATCATCGCGGAGGGTTCCCCTGCCCCGTAAGGAATACCCTAAAAAAATGTTTACCAAAAGGGGATGGTAATGTGAAGTTTCATTGCAAAACGGAGAAAGATGAATGGAATGGTAATATTCGAGATATTAAACTGCAAAATAATGTTTATGAATTCTGGATAGAAAGCAGAACAAGCATTATGGTTGTTTTTGGGCCCACATCAAGGGGTGGATTTGCTTGTTTCCCGGATTTTCAAGTTGGGTGTCATTTAGTTAATTTAAAAGATAAATTTTGGAATACTGAAAAGCTTATTCAAATATTAGGAAAAGTAGATGGAATAACTGTTGCTGCCGCATTAAATAAATTGGCAGAAAACTCAAGAATCAAAACGATATGAAACATTAATATAAATTCCACGTGATGTTTTAAATGTAAAATTATAGTCTGCAATTGTGATTTGCAATATTGTACATTTTGTATTTGCAATAATGTACAAAAATATTTTGCAATATTGTACAAAAAGTTCTTGCAAAAAACATATTCTATAAATCTTTTCCTGGAGATGAATTGTGTTCATAAGCATCAGCTATCCCAAAGATAGCTTCATAAATGAATTTGAAAGGGTGCAGGCATCGTAAATGGTTTGTTAATGAGTGTGTCTGGTGGAGATGCGCTTGTCGGCGCTTGAGAACGCCCCACGGTAGTATATAATATTTGATAAACCGCTTTAAAAAATGTTTTTATGATGATAAAATTATATCAAGAGAATATGTCGGATTATATAAAAAATGGAAGAGAGACAATTATTGATTTGCTTTTGGGGGTACGTTATGAAAAGGATTATAGTTAACAACACAAAAGTATATGCAGGCGCTGATTTCAATTCCGAAGAAAAAGGCGAACTCATAGACGGCCAAACGGTTGAGTTTGGAAAAACCATAACGGCAGACGGCAGAGAATGGATTGAGGTAATAAGAAATAACGAAGTAGAAGGCTACATATCGGGGGATGCAAAATTAATAAACCCCGAAAAGTGTATTTATATTAATCAGGACTGGGCAGATGCTCATGAAATGCCTGATTTAGCTTCTCAGAAAATCAGATACTATAAGAAATACGATGAAATATTTATTACTGAAAAAATATCACAGGGTGCCAAGGTTTGGTACAAAATATATGATATAAACGGTAAATCCGGGTATATCGAGGCGGAGACATCCCTGCTTTCTCCGAATATTACAGGTGTTAAGTATGTAGTGTACCCTGAACCGGTTGATGTCTATAAAAGCCCGGATATTGATTCCAACAAGGTGGCTACATTTAATTCGGGACATAAGATTAATATAGTAAGTCTATTTAAGGACGGCAGTGACAGAATGTGGTTTCAAATAACGGACTCGGAGTGCGGAGGCTACATCAGTGCCGAAACCCGGCTTGAGAGGTATGACATATATGAGGCCAGACAGGAGGAATTCCTGAAGTCTATTAATATAAACAATAACTCACCTATAAAGAAGCTGCTTTCGATTTTGCACCTGGGAGATAGTTGATATATACACACTGGAGGGACTTTATTGCTAAGAAAAGATAACAGCGGGTGTTTTAAAAAGAGCGGAATTATTTTCCCGTCATACTGTTTTATAAGCGGAAACCTGCAAATGGAGAAATCCTTGAGCTCCTTTAAATATAAAAGGATTCTGAAAATTCAGGAAGAAGAACCTTACATGCTGATGGAAGACGAAGAGCGTAATAAGAAATGGTGGATGTTTAAGGGGGAGTTTTACTGGGAGAATGACGGTTTAACTGCTCTGCAGGTGAAAGCTCTTGCAATGGAAAAGCTTGTAAAAAAAGAGAAGAAAATAAATAGGGCAGTGTCCATGCTGGAAAACAATATGTATGATAATAATCAGCATATTCGTGAACATATACCGGACGATGTAAAGATATTTGTTTGGAACCGTGACGGCGGAAAATGTGTAAAATGCGGAAGCAATCAAAACATTGAATTTGATCATATAATTCCGGTATCAAAAGGCGGCAGCAGCACTGCAAGGAATATTCAAATCCTGTGTGAGCCATGTAACCGCTCAAAAAGCGATTCGCTTATATAGAAAAGGATCAGATCACTGGGCTACATAGGCGATTGGTACAGCCAAATGAAACGGCTGGTTTCTCGTCTTCCGCACTGATTTCCTTTCGAAAAATGACTGCCGACTACAATAGCTTATTGAACTATTATATCAGCAAAGCGGGATTTAACATTGCTTTTAAATGTACTGATTACTTCTTCCTTATTGCGGAGCTTGCCTTCAAGATATAATCTCATGCATTTATCAAACTCAGTATTAATGGCATCATCATATTCTGTTGCTGTTTTACCGTTTATCTCCTTGGCAAGCGGTTTGAAGAACTTAAATATGTCTGTGCCCATAATCCTACTGTCTTTTGGTGAAACCTCGTCAATAGCAGGCAGATTATTGGGGAAGTCCCGGGTTACAACGGCCCATTGTTTCATTACTTTTTTATTGGTCGTAAAGTATTTCAGGAATTCCCATGCAATATCCTTGTTTTTTGACTTACTGTAAATACCATACCAC
>JAEZNF010000559.1 GCA_023441845.1 Bacillota bacterium
TGCAATGGAAATGATGACTATAGAAGATTTAATCAATTTTTCTTGTACTCATAATATTGATACCTTGTTTTATCATTATACTTATATTGATGAAGAAGCACTTAGTATAACAGAGGATGTTATTTCTAAACTTCATCTAGACGAAGATACTTTATCAATTTTGCATGGTAAGTTTGATGAGTATAACGAAAGTATTACAAAATTAGATTTTAATAAGCCCGTATACTTAAAAGTTTACTGCATATATCAAGGGGTAATTTTCTTTATTCAAGAAGAAGATTATTGGTTTATAGAACAAGGTTTTGGAATGCCTGAAAGTACTTGTATAGAGCTAGCAACTAATTATATGGATGATATTATAGAAGCAAAGAAAATTAAAAAGCAAATAATTGGTGATGCTCGTAAAAAATTGCGGGAACAAATTTTAAATGACGAAGAATTTCAAAGATGCACCAACAATAAATTAAGAGTAATGTATGCAAATAAATTATTTAAAAAAGAAGATTATCAAAGACTGTTTTATGCTGAAAAAAGTGGTTTATATGATATACCTATTAGTACATTCATCGAAGATGTCTGGAAAGAGTACAAAGATAGGTTCCAGAAGTAGAAGATTATTCTTCTGTAGTTTAGGTCTAGTACAGGTGCTTAGTTTAAGACAAATTGCACATTTCCTTATAGAAAGTGTGTGGTTTGTATTTGAATATCCCTCTGTTGGAGGTATTTACCATACGTAACAGAAGTGGTATAATAACCAGTGGGTGACCCTTACCCTACACCTAGGAAAAGGGTTTAGCAAATTAGCTTGAATACATTGAGTCTGTAAGGCTTGAAAAACAAAAGCCATAGCCAAGTGGTAAGGCACGGGTCTGCAAAACCCTTATCCCCCAGTTCAAATCTGGGTGGCGCCTCCAAAATGATGAAAGTGGCTTGAACACTGACTTGTAAGATGGTCAGATGTTCAAGCCATTTTTGTCTCATGTAGACCTATTTATCGGAATCTAACTCTCTTTTTTATTATATTGTTTTAATACATGATCTAATGTGTTCACATAGTCAATAAATTCATTCTTCCCTTTTACTGTTAGATTGTATCTAGTACGAGGTTTATTACTAAAAAAATCCTTATGAATTTCTATGTATCCACTGTCCTCCATATTTGACATCTGAACACTTAGATTCCCATCTGTTGCACCTGTAATCCCCTTCACTTCCTTGAAAGTTTTTTCTCCCGTCATCAAGCATGCAACTATAGCGATTCTAAGCTTTGATTGAAATATATCAGGGATTGAATTAATATCCAAATTAATTCCCCCTCGCTTGTTGGGACTTCAAGAAAAAGCCTGTATATAGGAAGGTAAAGGGTAAAGGTAAGGAATGTAGAATCTGAAGCAGCGTAGCATCGGACATCGGCAACCTTAAATATGCATATATTACACTAATTCCGATATATATCAATCCTAAGTTCATAAGATGTTTATAGCCCGCAAAGAGCGCAGTTACAACCAATGCAATGGCCAGACTAAAAAGAATCATTGAAAAATTATCAGTCTGAATCGTAATTTTTGAAATATCTATAGCTGATGTAGAAGAGCCAACACTAATTTTGCTTGGTATAACATTCATAAACAAAACCAACAACCATACTTTCATCAAATGCTTTTCCAAACCTACAAGGGGTCTCTTTTTCGTTATTTGCCAATAAATCAGAGCAGCAAATAGTGCAAATATACCTACAGGAAAAATATAATTTAATAAAGGAAAACGGCTTATTATATTAAGCATTTTATCTTTATTTGCAATCATTATCAAGTTTATTATGCTGTTAACTATAAAAAGCATGCCCCAATAAATGAATATTTTACTGAATGCAACAAAAGATTTGCTCGTTCGATCAATGACCCCCTTTATCAGAGAAATGTTCTCCATTGCCTCGTGTAAAGCTTTATCATCCATACAATCGACTCCTTTATATTAATTATAAAGTACTTTATAAAATAAAGTATACAATGGGAGGTAAAATTTGTCAACATATATTTAAATATTCTTTATCATATTGCCTTGGCTTTTTTATCATAGTTTCACATGTGGTTTGTTACATAAAACATCCGACCTGTGTTTTGTTACAGTGTACCTGTGGAATGTTGTCTTTAATAAAATCCGGTGTCAATCTATAATAAACCTATCAAACACAAAAAATATATATGGAGTTAATTATATATGGTCAAAACAGAGAGTTCATACAAGCAGGTATCCAAGTTAACAAAAAGTATTAACAATAATGATTCAAAATGGCAGCTAATTAAGTCACAAAAGACTTACTATATGCTTCTAATACCTGGGGCGATAGCTTTGTTGATTTTCTCGTATCTGCCAATGATTGGCCTGATTATGTCATTCCAGGATTATCAAGTGCAAAATGGTTTCTTTGGCAGTGAATTTGTAGGCCTTAAGCATTTTAAAGTATTTTTACAAGATCCGGATTTCTATAATGCACTGAAAAATACTCTTGGAATCAGTACACTCACAATATTTTTTGGATTCCCGGCACCAATAATACTGGCTTTGCTGCTGGATAATATCAAAAATATTAAGCTTAAAAAGATTACTCAAACAATATCCTATCTGCCGCACTTTGTATCATGGGTTATAGTAGCAAGCTTAACATACAGAATGCTGGAT
>JAEZNF010000670.1 GCA_023441845.1 Bacillota bacterium
ATCAAAGGCTGTAATCACAGAACTTTTGAGAAACCAACTTAATTTTGAGGGAGTGGTAATTACAGACGATATGACAATGGGTGCAATTACAAAGAATTATAACATTAGTGATGCTGCAGTCAGATCTGTACAAGCAGGAAGCGATATTGTTCTGGTTTGTCACGGATATGATAACGGGTTTGCAGTGATAAATGCATTGAAAAAGGCAATTCAAAACGGCAGTATACCGGAGGAAACGGTAAATAAAAGCGTATATAGGATATTAAAACTTAAACGCAAGTATAACTTAACGGATAATGTAAAAAATTCAATAGATGTCAAGAAAATCAATTCAAGAATTAATGCTGTTTTGGATATGTACTTGA
Source organism: Bacillota bacterium (assembly GCA_023441845.1). Taxonomy (GTDB): domain Bacteria; phylum Bacillota; class Clostridia; order Acetivibrionales; family DSM-2933; genus JAEZNF01. The sequence goes on from JAEZNF010000670.1 coordinate 366, forward strand.
ATCACAAATAATAGCGATTCAAATAAATCAATCTATACTGTGTTTTGTTTTTCAGTCCTTTTATGCTCAAGGTACATGAAGTCTGTAACAGCCTATAAACACAATTAATCCTGCTGACATAATGTTTTTGGATTGCATTTAATAAATAAATCAAATATAATATTGGATGCATGCGGATTTTACAGTTAGTAGAATATAAGAAAATATAAAAGTGAGGATATATAATATGGTTCAAATTATTAAAAACGGAGTTTATTTTTTAAATAACAAATATATTATTGAAGACAGGGGGCAAACGCCTGACGACATAAATAATCAGCTAAGCAGTCTCAGCGGGGAAAAAATAAATGAAGATAATTTGAATCCCGAGACTGCAAAAAAGAATACCATGGCTTATAATATCATTTCTGAGCATAATACTTCCGGAAATTCAGATATAAAAATTAAATTTGATGCTATGGCATCACACGATATTACTTATGTCGGAATAGTACAGACAGCCAGAGCCAGCGGGCTTAAAGAGTTTCCGTTGCCCTATGTATTGACAAACTGTCATAATAGTCTCTGTGCTGTTGGCGGTACAATAAATGAAGACGATCATTTGTTTGGATTGTCCGCTGCCCAAAAATACGGAGGCATATATGTACCGGCACATCAGGCGGTTATTCATCAATATATGAGGGAAGCTTTTGCCGGTTGTGGGAAGATGATACTTGGTTCAGACAGCCACACCAGGTATGGGGCATTCGGAACATTAGCCATTGGTGAGGGTGGACCGGAATTAGTTAAACAACTTCTGGGAAAAACTTATGATATAAAATATCCGGATATAATCGCTATTTACCTTGAAGGCACTCCGAAACCGGGAGTAGGCCCGCAAGACATAGCTCTGGCTATTATAGGCGCAACATTCAAGGAAGGTACTGTTAAGAACAAAATTTTAGAATTTGTCGGACCTGGCATAGAACAATTGTCAATGGAGTATAGAAGCGGTATCGATGTTATGACCACAGAGACAACCTGTTTGAGCTCTATTTGGCGTACTGATGAAAAGGTTCGCAAATGCCTTGAAATGTATGGACGCGGAAATGATTTCAAAGAATTATGTCCTGGAGATGCTGCATATTATGATGGGTTTATAAAAATTGATCTAAGCACTGTAGAACCCATGATAGCGCTGCCATTCCATCCCAGTAACGTATACACAATATCCGAGTTGAAAGCCAACGCAGAGGATATACTGAGAAAGGTCGAATTGGACGCAAAAGAGCAACTGGATAGTCCTAATATAGACTTCCGTCTTACTGACAAGGTTAAGAATGGTGCTATACAGGTTGAACAGGGTGTAATAGCCGGATGTTCCGGTGGTACATTCGAAAATATATATTTGGCAGCAAATATCCTAGATAATAAATCCATAGGAAACGGTGAGTTTGCATTAAGTATATATCCTGCAAGCCAGCCGGTTAATGCCGAATTGATAAAATGTGGTGCTATCAATAAGCTGATTAATGCCGGAGCTACTATTAGAACGGCTTTCTGCGGACCTTGCTTCGGTGCAGGCGATGTACCGGCAAATAATACAATCAGTATTCGTCATACCACCCGTAATTTCCCGAACAGGGAAGGCTCAAAGCCGGCTAACGGACAAATTGCATCTGTTGCTTTAATGGATGCAAGATCTATTGCGGCTACTGCCATGAACGGAGGAATTTTAACATCCGCTGCTGAAATTGATATTCCTGATACAATAGAATTGGATAACTTCGATGCCGGTGCGTATAAAAGCAGGGTGTACTCAGGATTTGGCAAAGCAAAACCCGAATTGGAATTAAAATTCGGTCCCAATATTGCTGACTGGCCAAAGATGGGTGCTATGACCGATAACCTGCTGTTAAAAGTTGCAGCGTTAATTAATGATCCTGTAACTACTACAGATGAACTGATTCCATCAGGTGAAACATCTTCTTTCAGGTCAAACCCATTAAAGCTGGCGGAATTCACACTTTCCCGTAAAGCTCCCGAATATGTAGAAAAGGCAAAGGAAATTCAAAAAATCGAGTCAAAAAGACCTGATTTAAGTGCTCAGGATTTATTGTCAACCGAAAGCGGAAATGCTATTTATAATGTTATTAAAAGCCTTGGCTATGGTGAAGATAGCTTATCAGACTTTTTTGCAAAAACAAGTATAGGAAGTCTGGTGTTTGCCAACAAGCCTGGTGACGGCTCTGCAAGAGAGCAGGCAGCTTCATGTCAAAGGGTCTTGGACGGAAGAGCTAACATCGCTTTGGAATATGCGACAAAACGTTACCGCAGCAATCTGATTAACTGGGGTATCGTACCTTTTATTATAGACGAATCTCAAAAGAGTAAGCTTCATTTGGAAAGCCATATCTTTATTCCTGAAATAAAAAGTGCTCTGGAAAATGGAGACCATAAAGTAAATGCTATAGTATTTAATTCACAGGAAAGGACAGAGCTTGAATTAAAATTCGATAATCTGACCAAAGATGAGAGAATGATAATTTTATCGGGATGCCTTATTAATTATTACCAGGATAATATAATAGAGAACCAGTCGATAGAAAATATGTGTAACCCGAATACCTTGAAATTTCAAGTTAAGTAAGAACGTATTTCCACTCTTGGTTGTGTAGCGTTTCGAAAGCGCTGCCTTTGAAAATAGTTACTGACTGTATATTTAAACTAGTTATGATTCGCTACTTACTTAGGCTCCGTAACAGGATTCGTTTCCTGGTGCGGGGCTTTTTAACTTTTAACATAAAAGGACTGGAAATCAGGAATGCTAAAAAGTACCGGTTCATTTCGAGCCGGATGTTTTTGTATACATACGAAAACTTCGTTTAAAATTTTTTTATTAACTTATGCTTTTACTATACCATAAAAATTAATATTACCCAAGTATAGTAATACGTAGTTTTTTATGGTAATAAACATAGAGGGGAATTAATAAACAAAAGTAAAACACATTAGACTATTTTGTTTATGAATTTCTCTTCTATAAAAATAAGCGGAGGATAATATGAGAATACACAATAATGTAGAAATGTTGGAATTGGAAACCACACTTGCTAATGGACCTGGAGTAATCAATCCACTGATTGTCTGGGATGAAAAGGATGTTGTTTTGTTTGATGCGGGTTTGCCGGGTATGGCAACAATGTTTCGTGAGACTGCGGCAGATTCAGGTGTTCCGTTTGATAGGCTGAATAAAATTTTGATTACCCACTCCGATATGGACCATATTGGAAGCCTGTCACAAATTATTCGCGAAGCCGGATCGGGAATAACGTTAATGGCTCACAATGAGGAAAGGCCATATATTGAGTGCGAGCTGCCTCCAGTCCGCGTAAAGCAAATGGAATCAAGCCTCGCTTCAATGACAGGGGCGGAACGTGAACAAGTATTAACTATTACAGAAAAACTTAAGAAGAACTATAGGGTGTTCAAAGCAAATGTGGATATAACAATAGAGGATGGTAAAGTCCTTCCGTTTTGCGGCGGAATCACCTGTATTCATACGCCGGGACACACCCCCGGACATATGAGTTATTATCTTGAAAAGTTGAAATTGCTAATTGTTGGAGATATTCTCCAGCTAACGGACGGGACTTTAGAGAAATGCCCGGACTTCACTATTCTGGATAAGGAAGCTGTTACAGCTTCACTAAAGAAGCTATGCCAATATAAAACAGAAACGGTTGTTTGCTACCACGGAGGGTTATTCCATGGCGATGCCTCACAGCGAATTGCAGAAATAGCAAGCGGATTAGAGAGCTAAAGCAGAATTATGCACAGCTATTGAACTTATATGTTAAAATAGCGGATTGCAGCAGGTAAGAAAATTTTTGCCCTCACTGAAATAATAATGTGAATTAAGGTATTTTAATCAAGTATAATTAATGGTTATCTATTCGGGATTTTTGCGCATGGAATAGTTGGATTTATATGCGGTTTTACATGGAGTGATGTTATGCAGGAAATAATTACCAAAAAAATATTTTTTAAAATACCACATATCTTCCTTATATAATGGTATAATTAAACGATTACAAAAACAGGAAATGTGCTTCTCGTTTGGATACTGGTTTTGCATCTGGCATAACTATAATCCTATTAATACTTAATAATGCGAAGAGTGGATTACTTTACGTATTCACTCTTTAATTTTTATTAGCACATTTGCAAATAAATTTGTACCTAAATCACAAAAATATCTATGGAGGTGTTTTCTATTAGAAAAAATGAATTGCCGATTAATGATGAGATAAGGGACAGAGAGGTTCGGCTTATTGACACGGATGGTGCCATGTTGGGAGTTATGCCGTCAAAGGATGCACAAAAACTGGCAATGACAAAAAATCTTGATCTTGTAAAAATTGTACCGAATGCGGCGCCGCCGGTATGCAAAATTATGGACTATGGAAAGTGCATGTTTGAACAGGAAAAGAAAGAGAAAGAGGCCAGAAAAAATCAGAAGGTCGTTTCAGTTAAGGAAGTAAGGTTGTCTGCTACAATCGAAACACATGATTTTGATGTTAAGGTTAAGAGCGCATCTAAGTTCCTACATGAAGGAGATAAAGTTAAAGTCAGTATAAGGTTTCGAGGCAGGGAAATGAAATATACGGTAATAGGAAAAGAGGTTTTGGAAAAATTTGCTGCTGCGCTTAACGAAGTTGGAGTAGTTGAAAGACAGCCAAAGCTTGAGGGTAAAAGTATGATGTTGATATTGAATCCCAAAAAACAGTGAGAAGAGCTGCCGAAATTTGGGAATAATATTATTCTTGCTTAATTCTGAATATTGTGGTATAGTGAGGAAGTTAGTCACTATATATTAATATGGATTGATTTTTGATTACAACTCTCTTTAATTTATTGGGGCGAGGAGTTAATGATTATATGATCCAAATAAATTAAGGAGGTATATAGATATGGCAGATAAAGTTTTAACTTGTAAGGATTGTAACTCGGAATTCATTTTCAACGAAAGCGAACAGGCTTTTTACAAAGAGAAGGGATTCGAAAACGATCCTCAAAGGTGTCCTGACTGCAGGAGAGCAAAAAAGCAGCAAAGGAATGACAACAGGGGCGGCGGAAGAAGCTTCGGCAAAAGGTGGTAAGTGAGGGGAGAGCGTAGGCTCTCCTTTTTAGTTTTCGGCAGGAAGTCTCAAAGGAGGTAGCAATGTACAACTATAAATTGCTGATACAATATGACGGCGGGCGGTATAAGGGATGGCAAAGACTAGGAAATAGCCATGATACAATCCAATCAAAAATTGAGAATGTACTATCTCAACTTGTTGGAAAACAAATCGAAATTATCGGAAGCAGCAGAACTGATGCGGGAGTCCATGCTATTGCTCAAATTGCCAATTTTAAGCTGGATGAGCACATTCCTGAATCGGAAATCATGGAGTATTTAAATAAATATTTGCCTCAGGATATCTGTATCAAAGAGGTAAAGGCAGTGCACGAAAATTTTCATGCGAGATATAATGCAAAGGGGAAAACTTATTTGTATAAGATCTGGAATGAAAAGTATACTAATCCCTTTATGCGGAAATACAGCATGCATGTAGACAAAAAACTGGATATTGAAAAAATGAAGAAAGCCTCCCAATATTTTATTGGAAGCCATGATTTTACTG
>JAEZNF010000693.1 GCA_023441845.1 Bacillota bacterium
GCTTCGACCTTGAAAATAATTACTAATTGCATATTAAGCTGCTAATGATTTACTACTTAGTCGAAGAGACAAGAATTTTTTATGAACCACTTTTATAGTAATTATATCGTATTTTTGAGATATTTTATTATAAATATTTTCTTTTATTAAGAGCAAAATAATATAGCATTAAAGATAAACAATTTTAAGCACTAAAATATCAAGCAGCCAAAAAACGGCGCTTTAAAGCTTTTTGGCTACTTAAAAGCTTCGTATAAAGTTGTTTATCCATACACACTTGATGGAGGGAAAAAATGTTTTCACTTACGGACAGCATTGTATATTGGGTAACCCAGATTGTCCAAATTGTCATATTTGTGGCAGGATGCTATTTTTTCGGTATATCGGTATTCGGGTGGTTAAAAAAGCAGGAAGAACCTGTTAATAAGTATCCTCCCAAAAAGAAATTTGCGTTGGTGGTTGCAGCCCACAATGAAGAGCTTGTTATAGCACATATTATAGACAGTCTTTCAAAGCAGAATTATCCGAGAGAGCTTTTTGATATATTTGTAATTGCTGACAACTGCACCGACAAGACTGCCACTATAGCTAAGGAAAATGGGGCTCTCGTTTACGAAAGGTCTGATAACCGGCAAAGAGGAAAAGGCTTTGCGCTTGAATGGATGTTTAATAAGATTTTCGCATTGGAAAAGGATTATGATGCGGTAAGTGTCTTTGATGCCGACAATCTGGTTTCGGCAAACTTCCTGGCTGAAATGAACAAACAGCTCTTAAAGGGGCATAAAGTTGTTCAGGGCTATATTGACAGTAAAAATCCCATGGACTCATGGATTACATGTTCATATTCAATTGCTTTCTGGCTGTCTAACAGAGTATTCCAATTACCCAGGTATTATCTCGGTTTAAGCTGCGGCTTATGCGGCACAGGGTTTTGTGTTGACCTCAAAACCCTCAAAAATATTGGCTGGGGAGCAACCTGTCTCACCGAGGATCTGGAATTCACAATGAAATTGGTCTTAAAGGGTATGAAAGTGGCATGGGCACACAACGCAATTGTATATGACGAAAAACCGCTAACCTTAAAACAGTCCTGGATCCAGCGCAGACGCTGGATGCAGGGTCATGCAGATTGCGCCGGAAGATTTTTGGGGCCTCTTTTTAAAAAGGCATTTAAAGAGCATGACCTTGTGGCCTTTGACTGTGCCGTATACCTTTTTCAACCCATCAGGTTCATATTTATAGGTTTGATAACCATTATGATGTGGATACAGCTTGTATATCCGTACTCGCCATTTTTCAGCCTGAAGTATGTCTTCCCCGTAGAGGTTTGGAATATCTTTGTAGTACTTCAGTTTTTCTATGGCCCACTTGTTATACTTGCGGAGAAGAAGTTTAACTCCAAAATACTCCTGGGCTTTCTGATTTATCCCTTTTATTGCCTCACCTGGGTTCCGATAACCATAGAAGGCTTCCTGAGCAAGAATAATAAAAACTGGGTTCACACTTCACATACAAGAGAAATCACCATAAATGAGCTGGAAGAAGCATAGTTAACAGACAGCCTATTCCAGAGGCTGTCTGTCAGTGCCGTCGGCTTTTATCCTATAATACTTGCTGCTGTCATCCAGATTTTTATAATAAACATAGCTGTCGATAACTTCGGCATAAGCGGTATCAGCTGGATCGTCACAGACTTTTAACACCTGGCTTCCGTCGGATTTTACTCTATAAATCTTTTTACCATCGCTTTTATTGGAAAAATATATCCATTCGCCTAACTTATGTTCAAGAATTCCATAAGAAACATTTATCATATTGTCAGGTAAATCTTCAAATCCTGCAGGTTCATCATTGCAAAGCCTTATGTTGTTACCTCCGGTTAAATCCATCCTGAAAAGGCCTGCCCGGTTATCCCTGCAATAAGCCTTATAATATATAACTCCGTCCTGTATGATAAACCACGATACAATGCCGTCCGAATTCAAATCTATCCGGTACGATCCGTCAGGATTAATCCTTTTTATCTTTCTATCGGCCAAATAATATATCAAACCGTTATAGACAGCAATATTTCGGCCCCTGATTTCATCATCACTCAGCTTGGTCTTTTCTGAGCCGTCGGTTTTTATCCTGTATAATTTATCATCAGCATTACTTACATAAAATATCCATTCTCCATCCAGACAAATGCTTGTAACGATATCATCGCATAGTTTTACGTCACTGCTTCCATCAAGCGCCTTTTTATGAAGCAAAAGGGAATTATCTATATAGTAATAGTTATCGGCTATTATTACATCCTTTTGCTCAAAAGCCCTCATGTTATAGTTATCGCTATCCACAGTGCATGCCTGGTAGGCGGATTTATCCCATTCATGATCAACAGCCATCTGCGTGTCCGATATGTTAAAATACTGATGGCTGAGGATATTTGAGCCATCGTCAGATATCGGGTCGTCAGCTGTCAAATCAACCTGGAAATAATCTTCTCCAATTTTCACAATATTCCATGCATGGTTCACGGTTTTTTTATTACCCGAATTGCTTTCATTATCTCGGGGATAAGCACTGTCTAAATCTCCTACGACCATAGTACTTTCTATCCCTACAGCATTCAAAAGAATCTGGAACGTTCTTGAATACCCGTCACAAACGGCAACACCCTTTACAAGCGCCCCATATGCCGTATGCGATTCATCAGGTATTGTATCTTTTATATAATTTTCTTTATCATACCTTGTATGGGTTATTATATAGTCATGAATGGCCAGTTCCTTCTCAAGTTCACTCATGTCCGGCCTTATAATACTATTGATTATTTCGTCAACCTTCTTGCGCATGACATCGAATTTATTGTAAAGCTCACTGTTAACATTATCTTTCCCGTCAAACTTCAGCAGCCGCAAATACTCCAAATTCGGCAAAGATTTAAGAGCGCTTATATCTATTATCGGATTGCTGACCAAATAAAGCATTTTAATACTCCGGCTGCCCTTTAACGGACTGATATCATGTACCTGGTTTTCGGAAATATTAAACGCATTCAGCCTCGACATATTCGCAATAACCGAAATATCCGAAATCTGATTAGAACCTAAATTTATGAAAATCAAACCTGTCAAACCCTTTATAGGGCTTATAT